>JAACEC010000101.1 GCA_011682715.1 Pseudomonadota bacterium | reverse complement strand
ACAGCGAACCATGTTATGATGCTGTAGCGCGCTGGTGTCTGTCATTCTAGTGATCACGCCTTTAGCCTATTTGTAACTTCATCTGCTTCCGGAATCAACTCTAATATGGTTTCCTTGTATGTTTTAAGTCGTTCTGCTTCTTTTGATTCAAGCAAGGTCTTTAAAGATTCGTAACTGATCTCGCCACTGGTATATTTGGATGCTATCTGTCGCTTGAGGTCTTTTAGTTCGAGTTTTCCCCTGATAAAATATGAAATCACGTTTCGTATATATTCATTCTTGGTTTCGAAGTGTCCGCTCGCTACAGTTCCGATTTTCGTGTATATGTCCTCAGGAAGTTTAAGTTCTATTGATTTAACCGACATATTCAGCCACATTCAGATAGTTGGGTGGATTTGGTATAAATATTTGTATCAGATGAGGGTTGTCACGCAATCTTGGTGTCGGGTCAAAATTCTGGTTTTTTTAAATGTTCAAACCTAAAGCATAAAGTTTTTGCGAGGGGGCAGGGCGACGAAATGTTATGAGTGAAAGAGTCATGTTGTTTATCTTTTCGTAGTATATGCACGACCTTTTCTCGTTCATTCATTTTTTACATCATAGTTTGTAATAGCAAGCTCTCCGACTTTGTATCTCTTACCATCTGCCCTAATCCATCGTGTGACTTCTAGTTCGCAGATATTAAAAGCCCCCTCATAAAGCGATCTAATAAAAAGTATGTCCGCATTAGAGATTAAAACATGACAACCTATCTTTGTTAGCTCTTTTGCAAGAAGAGCAAGCTCAACATGATCTTCTTTGGTAAAGCGTTCCTTTGTATAATGAGTAAAATAAGAAGTCCCGTTTAATGGTGGGTATGGCGGATCAAAGTAAACAAAGTCACCTTTTTTTGCATCTTTTACAGCTTCTCTGTAGTCTTTGTGAAGCAAGTTTGCATTAGACAAAGCTAAAGAAGTTTTTCTAAGATCTTCTTTCGATGGTAAACATGGAGGTTCTTTGAAACCATATGGAACATTAAATTCTCCCTTCTTGTTCACCCTCCAAAGTCCATTAAAGCAGGTTTTATTCAAATATATAAATAGAGCCGCTTTAGAAATTGAAGGTTTAGTATGATTGTACTCCTGTCTCATTCTGTAATAATATTCCTCACATGTCTCTGCTAAATGTTGATTTAAACACTCTGATATAAGATCTGGATTTTTCTGAATAGCCCTATAGCATCCTATTAAGTCTTTGTTATTGTCTGACAGTACTGCTTTTTGAGGTTCTACATAAAAAAATAGACTACCAGCCCCCAAAAAAGGTTCATAATATACGTCTGTACTGGGAAAATTAGAGGGCAATAGATCTACTAAAAAAGGAGTAGAACGAGTCTTTCCTCCAGCCCATCGGAGAAATGGTTTGACTGATTCGTTACTCTTACCTTTTACTTTGAGATTTCTACAACTCATATTTAACATTCATCTCATTGGTTCACAATCTTCCATTTATCCTCTGTAAATTAATTGTTGTCCTCTAACCAAGTTAAAATTTCGTTAAGGAAAGTCAATTCACTAATTGTAACTCTTCCACGTTCTGGATGAGCTACTTTTCTTCTAATTGTATTGAGTTTATCCATCCATGACATTTTAACTTTTTTATTACCCGTGCCTTTTGAATATTTTTTTCCAAATAATAACCAATTATCCAATATTACTTGTTTATAATCTATTAAATCGAAACTTTCTTCAAATGCGGGTCGATCTGGATCATCTTCTCTTCTCTGTGCCACTTTTAGGCGAACAGTCCTATGTACTCCTTGTGACCACCAACCTTGTTCTTCTTCGCCAAATTCTCTTTTCAGTGTGGATATTACACCTTTAGCAATGATTAATTGAATTTTTGGAACGATTATTTTCGCCTGTTCACTACTCTCTGATTTTTTTTCATCGAGATATTTTTTTAAATTTGCAGTCATGAAATCTGGAAATTGTCTGTTTATCTGCTCCATCATACCGTAAGAGCAATCTAAATGACCAGAATGACCAACCATTTTCCTATACTCAGCCAATAGCTCTGAAGGCGCAGATGCAAAATGTTCAACTAACGGTTGACAATATATTTTGATTTCATCGATAAGCTCTTCAGTTTTCATATCCCCTACTCTAATTGTCGAGTTTTCAATTGCTTTTTTGTCTATATGCTCAATAATATCTCTTAAAACAAAAAATAATGCCGTTATCCCACCATTAGTGCATAAATATCCTCCGGGTGCTGAGCCGATTTTCCAATGTTCAGGCATTGCCTCTTGAAAAACTTTCAGATAACCAGAAATTACTTTTACAGCTCGCTTAAGTGAAGAATCCATATCTGTCCAATAAAGTGGACCCGGAATTATGGTATTTGATCTCCCCCTGACATTTCCTAATAAATGAGTCTTTTTTAATGCTGAAGTAAGAGACGCAATCGTTAAAGGACTTTCATCATTTTTCTTCATCTCACTTGCAGATATTTTTTCATATAATGGAGAACCCCATGCATTCCCCATACTCGAAAAAATTTTTGAAGTAAGAGCTTGCAATCTTTCATTGCCTTTATCAGATCCCCATTTTGTGTCTGCTGCTAAATCCTCTAATAAATTAGCTCTTACTTTTTTTTGCTTTGAATTAATATCTATAAATAACTTTGCCTGTGTGATTTCATCTAAATTTTCAAATGCAATTACAGGTATAGTAACTTTATCTGCATATTCAGTATCTGTGAATCCATAGAGGCGATGTTGACCATCTATAACAAATGCAGATTTATATATAGCAGGTAAATAAAGAGTTCCGAGAACAGCTTGAGTACCTTCTCCGTCCTTACTTTTTTGTGTAATACGATCGAACCTTAACCCATCTCCCCCAGAATCCAAATTTAAAACCAAGCTGTTGGGAAATAAACCACCATCATCTATATATTTTCGTACATCTTTTAACCTATTTTTTTCCAACATCCGTTGATATGTTGACAATGTTTTTTTATCATCTCCTTTGAGCCGATGGCAAATGTATGCTATTTTCAAAAGTTTTGATGGTTCGATGGCGAATGCATAAAAATGCGCATCACCCATCCTTCCTTTAATGGCTGGAACAGCCAAATTAAGGCCAGGAATTTCTTTATGTTTAAATATATCTGCTAATAATTGATATTTAGCTGATGTGCCAATCTGTTTTATCAATTCTGAATAGTAGGTAAGATCTTGCTCACGTACAATGGATATGTTATAATTTTCCGCCCTTTCGATATCCGGATCACTCCAAATAATATTTTTTGTTGCAAATACCCATTTCAATCTAATTTTCCTACTATAATGTTCGTAAATAACTTTTCTTATATCTTCTCGGATGGCAACAACCTCAGCCATCTCTTTTTGTAGATCTCGCTTTTTAGGAGTTTTAGCCGTTTTACATTCAACTATCAAAACTGTTTCATCATCCTTTGCAAATACGTCAATTTGTTTTCCAGGATTTTTATTATCTTTTAAAGTTTTAATCCTGAAATTTCGATCCCTACTCATCTCTTTAAATCCCATTTTTGAAAAAAGGCACCAAACTTCATCTTCAAAAACCTCATCTATTGGTTTTGGTTTTGCAAGACGTGTACTTTTTTTATTACGTCTATATATTTCCCACCCATCATCAAGATATAATCCTTCTTTCCCCATTGGCGCTGTCATAAAAATAGATGCATGTTTTCTTTTTCTATATACCGATTCGAGTTCAGAAAAAGAAACAAGACCATCAATAAGAATTTCTGTTTCCATCAACGAACCTCCATGAGATCATCCACCAAGTATGCCTTTGGCATTTCATTCTGAATGTTTTTACTAAATGAGAATTCATACTTGTAGGTAATTGTTATTTTTTTCCGTAATATAACTTCCCCCTCTCCTGAATAATTCCAAGTTTGTATAGATGTGTTCTTCCACGCTTCATGTGTTTTTGTTTTTATTGGTATATTTTTGTTAGACATAAAAATTACATACATGCAGGTAATCCATATGACTTTATCACATTCAAAGTGAGATTTTAGATATACAAACATTTCACCCAAAACTTATCAACCTTTAGCCCATGTTTAGTCACAGACCCCGCTCTGAGGAGCAGGGCACCACGAGGGGGTCGCGTGCATGTTCAAGCGTGGACCGATGTGAGATGGGATGGGCATTGTCATATTCAAACAATGTTGGGGAACTAAATTCCATCGAAAATTCTCTAATTCGATTATCTGCTAATTTTACGTACGTTTCATCTATGTCATATCCGATATAATGACGATTTGTCTTTAT
>JAACEC010000011.1 GCA_011682715.1 Pseudomonadota bacterium | reverse complement strand
AAATTACAGAATAGAAGAGATAAGGCTTGGAAAATATGTAAGATTAAAAATGATGATATTGTTGATGAGTTCAAGGTCTTTTTTCGGATTGATGAGTAATTACTCTGTTATCTAAAACATGACACTAAGGAGTACATTGAGATACTTTATCATATTTGGTATGAGTGATGAGAATGCAGTATCTTTAATAACATATAGGAATGCTAAAATCCTTGGGATGGAAGAAAAGGATAAATTGGCAAATGTTGTAGTTTGGAATATAAATCCTCTTCATATTGATGCCTGTCCTAAACTTGTTTTGGGAGAAGAAAAGATATTAAGGAAGAGGTAAAAATGGATGAGTAGGATTACTATTACAATTTTAGAATAATTACAATATGTCCATGCTTATCTACTTCTATTTTAGTACCCGCTATTGACACTATTTAATAAAAAATATATTATACAGTGATATTAAATAATGTTGATAATATGGAGGTTATAGTATGAAAAATAGTAGGATTAATGCAAAAGATATAATTATCAATGTAGCCAGTGGAATATTCAGTCGCTTTGGGTTATTTAAAACATCAATAGATCAAATTGCGCGTGAATCTCATAAAAGTAAAAGTTCAATATATTATCATTTTAAGAATAAGGATGAGATATTCAAATTTGTTGTAGAAAAAGAAATGGAACAGTTGAAGTATGAAATTAAAAAATCCGTTAACAATCAGGATACAATAAAAGGCAAGTTTAAGTCTTATATAATAACAAGGGTGAAATATTTAGGAGAATTGGAAAACATATATGCAGCTCTTACAGAAGATTACCTTACACATTATGATTTTATTAAACATATTAGAAAAATCTATTATAGAAATGAATTAGAAATTATAAGAAATATTTTGGAGACTGGAATTAAGAAAGGTGTTTTTATTGTTACGGATATTGATTCTACAGCAGTTGCTATTGTTATAGCCTTAAAAGGATTTGAACATCCATTAGCGTTAAGAAATTATACTACAAAATTAGAAACAACAATTGATATATTTTTAGACATACTATTTAGTGGACTAAATAAAAAATTAAAGAAAAACATCAGTTAGCAATAATGGATATTATTTTTCTTAAAAAAGGTCTATAAATCGAAAATTTTCAACATTCAATCCATATATTCTAAAATTTATTTATAAAATGATTGCCATATTCTGAGATAGTAGATGCTATATTTACTACTCCCCAAAATTTAAAGAACAAATCTTACAAACAATATCTATTTTGGAATAAACTAACAATATTGTATTCAGACAACATGTTTAAAATTAAGTAAAAATAATGCTTGACAAATGAAAGAACTCCTGTCAGAATGATAAAAATACTAAATTCGACACTTTGAAAGGAGTTCCAATGATTGAACAAATCTACAAAAAATGAGTTACAGTTATTATTTATCTAATATAGAAATAAGCGATGCGTATGAAGCGGCAAAAGCAATATTTGAGGCATATGGAAACAGATGGAAATAGAAGAATACCACCGGTATATTAAGGAGAATTACAGAATAGAAGAGATAAGACTTAGTAAATATGTAAGACTAAAAATGATGATATTACCGATGAGTATAGCAATAAATATAATGTTGGGAGATCTGGGTAAACGAGTATGTGTATATATGTCGAATAAAAAATACCCAAACGACGATATATAAGATGGAGTAAATTTAAGTATCTCCCGTTATATGCTGCAAGCGAATATATCTCGAGGGTAATAAACGGATTAAATTTAAGTAGATTTAGAAAAGAAAAGAATAAATCTGACAATAAGAATAAGCAATTATGCCTATTTACAGATGTTTTACCATATGGAGCTGTTTAAAAAATGGGGAGTAGTCAAAAAAAGTGTTTACACATTGACATTTTTTTAAAAACCATTATATTACTTGTAGTAATGTACGATTATAGTATGATTATACAGTTTGCAGCATTGTACATGTACGTGAGTGTTTATCATAACGCTTTATTAAACAATCAGTAGGTTAGGAATATGACCAAATGATTGTTACAAAAGGAGGATCCTATGATTGAAAGCAAAAAGGCTTATGACCAACTGTTCAAAGTTATTGATTTGAACAAGACTGTTAGAAATGCGGCATTAAAATCAGTTGAAAAAGCATTTTGGATATGGAATATAAACAAAAATGTTACAAACAAGCCGAAAGAAATTCAAAAAACAAAATTCTATGAGGGATCTAGCATAATATATTCTCTTTTAAGAAATTATGATAAAGGGTATATTTCAAAAGATGTGTTAAAGCGGATATATGAAACACTTTATAATGGAGCCTTTTTTTCATCAGGGCAAAAAGCAAAAGATGATTTTCATAAAAAATATGGTATTTATCCTCCCAATTTTATTACATTGAGTCCATCGAAAGTATGTAATTTACATTGCAAAGGATGCTATGCATCCAGCACCAATCTCGCTGCTGAAAAACTTCCTTATAAGATTTCAAAAAAAATATTGCAGGAAGCACATGATGATTGGGGAAATAGATTTTTTGTTATATCAGGTGGAGAACCATTTATGTATAGAACTGATGATAATAAAACAATACTTGATTTGGCAAGTGAATTTAAAGATTCATACTTCTTGATTTATACAAACGGAACTTTAATTGATAAAAAGACTGCCAATAGGATTGCTGAATTGGGTAATATTACAACTGCAATATCAGTTGAAGGATATGAAAAAGAAACAGATGACAGAAGAGGAGCTAATACTTATGCAAGGGTATTACAAGCAATGGATAATTTAAGATCAGCAGGAGTACCATTCGGGTTATCCATTACTGCGACGAGGAATAATGCTGAAATTTTAACGGATTGGAAATTTTATGATTACTATTTTCAGGAATTAGGTGTTTCATATATGTGGATATTTCAATATATGCCCATTGGAAGAGGCTTTAATATTGATCTTATGCCTACCCCCGAACAACGATTCGAAATGCTCAAGATGTGGGAAAAATGTATCAAAGAGAAACACTACTTTGTCGCTGATTTTTGGAATAGTGCTACTGTTTCAGATGGTTGTATTGCATACGGAAGAGGGGGTGGATATATCTATATAGATTGGAATGGGAATATTATGCCCTGTGTATTTGTTCCGTATCATAAGGATAATATACTTGATATATATCGAAATGGCGGAACAATCACCGATGCTTTATTCTCAGATTTCTTTGTAAACGGCAGAAAATGGCAAAAAAAATATGGATATGGTAAAAAAGAACCGGGAAACTGGCTAATGCCATGCTCTATCAGGGATAATTATAAAGATTTTAGAAATGAGGTAATAACTGATGATGTTATTCCTGAGGATAAAATGGCAGAGAAAGCGATGAATGATAGTGATTATTATAATAAAATGATAGATTACGATGATAGATATAGGAAAATCACAGAAGAGTACTGGCAAAAGAGATTTATAGGGAAGAAGAATTGAGCTTGTATCTAACATGTATGATATCTATTATTTCTTATTCTTTTTTATGTTGAATTGTGGAATTTTAACATCGTAGTTATTATCGACATTTGACAAAAAACCATAATATGATATATATGAGGTAAGGGGTAGATGTTATATAAAAAAATATACTTTCGCTGTTAACAAAGCAGAAAAAGGGATTAGATCCGATCTGATTTCATGTATATATAGTAAGATGTTAACAAAATATTTAAAAAAGAAGGAACACGTTATTTGATTGATTTTATTTTAGATAAAGATACTCCCATGACAGGCATTAGAAATGCCAAATTATTAATCACAACAATAAAAATGATAGACTATTTTGCGGATTGTCGATAATAAAAATTCAGGTGATTCAATGGTAAATAAAATAGAAGAAAATCTAATAAGAGAATTATTCGATAACATTGCTTTTGAGTTATGTAATTAATAAGGAGAATAATATCGTGGTAATATTTTATGCTGTAGGCGGAGAAGGAATGGGGCATGCCACAAGAAGTGAAGCCATTATCAGGTTTCTGTTAGATAAAGATTATAAAATCGTCATTTTTTCTTATGATAGAGCACTAAATTACATGTACAACATCTTCAAAGACGATGAAAATATACTTGAATTTGTAAAAATAGCCGGTGTAAATTTTGTTTATAAAGAAAATGAATTCAGATTGGGCAAAACCATGCTTAAAGAGTCTACAAAAATCAAATCATTTTTGACTAATAACACATTTATCTTTTTAAACAGGATTATAAAATATAATCCAAATCTTGTAATCACTGATTTTGAACCATTTTCTAATACGATATCAAAATTATTAAAAATCCCTTTGATTTGTATAGATAATATAAATATTATGGCTAAATGTGATATTGATCACAAATTTTCAACATCTATTCATAGTAAATTAGTGAAATATATTCTCAATTTCAATGGGAATTACAATTTCATCACTACCGTATTCGATATACCTCTAAAAGACAAATATAAAAGCAATACTTACCTTGTAGGTCCGATAGTGAGAAAAGAGTTCTTTAATACTTCCTTACCTGAAGAAGATTTTATATTGGTTTACCAAACATCGCAATCAAATTTAAAATTGTTTGATATCTTAAAGCAAGTCAATGATAAATTTATCATTTATGGTTTTAATGAGAATCACACTGAAAACAACCTTGTATTTAAATCGCCGGATAAAGAAGGTTTTATAAAAGATTTATTATCGTGTAAAGCCGTAATAACCAACGGTGGATTTTCATTAATAAGTGAGGCGGTTACTTTAAAAAAACCAATTTATTCAATTCCCATAAAAAATCAAACTGAGCAAGAAATCAATGCTTTTTATGTGGAAAAATCAGGCTTCGGAATATATTCCAAAGCAATTAATTATAAAGATCTTGAAATGTTTTTAGACAACTTAAATATTTATAAAGGGAATTTAAAGAAACATATTGCTAATGTGAATGATATTTATCATTTATTGGATGATAAAATTGCTATATTAGTAAATTCGTATAAAATGCCATCTAGAATCAAAATGGCACTTAGAATAAAACATACTTACGATATACTGATTGTTAATTTAATAAAATTATTTGCTATTGGGAAAAAACTGCCAAAATGGATTAGTTCAATTTCATACGCAGAAAATAAAGCGAAATTATTTGCAAGATTATCAATAATAAAAAATATTATAAAAAAGAAATAGTTTATATGACACTAACGAGTGGTAATTTAATCGAGAAATATCTTAAAATAAGTAATAATAATGCAATTTCATATTATGTTTTTAAATCAAAATGTCATTCGAATAAGCAAATTAATATTATATTTATACACGGTCTTGGAGGGAACAAATTAGTATTTGTTGATTTTATCAATGAAATTTTAAATTCTTCAAATCGTAAGATAGATTTAAATGCTATTATAGTCGATTTAGTAGGACATGGAAAATCCATAAATTTCAATAATTTAGAGAAATACAGTTATATATCACAGAGTAATTTCATTAAGAAAATAATAGACGCTGAATTCGAAAAACATGCAAAACTAAATATTTTCGGACATTGTTATGGTTCCTTTGTAGCTATTAAATTGGCAAATATGATTAATTATAGAGTAAATCAATTGTTTTTAGTTGCTTCCAATCCATATATTAGAGAATCAACTAAATTGCAATTCAGAGTATCCCGGAATTTGTTTGTAAAATATCTAATTTATACAGTATTTAAAGTAGCTAAATCCGATAAAAATCTTCAGGATTTTGATTATAAAGAGTACAAGTATTCTCAAGATTACGATATAAAAAGATTATTTACGGATGTTAAATATACATCAATAAAGGGGTATTTGGGCTCTTTATATCAATTGTTGTATTCATCAGTGTTCGATGATTACAAAGAATTGCAAAGAATTGGAATGCCTATATGTTTAATACATGGGAAAAAAGATAAAATATTTCCTTATAATGAAATTTTGCATAATACAAAAAAAGATAAAATCGAATTAATTCCCATTAACAAATCGAATCATCTGCCTGTATTCAATTCTATAAGAATGTTATCCGACATTCTAATACACAAGTTAATGAAAGAATAAGCAATAAAAATAATATTGAAGTCAAAACAGCCTCCCCTATCATTTCAAGAGTATTTGCCTTCGCTCCGGAATTTAAGGGATAAATCTTACAAGCAATATCTATTCGGAAATAAACTAACCATACGATGAGATATAAAGAACATCTCAAATGTAATAATTGAATTGGATTTAAATAGACTTAGAAAAGAATAAGGATAAGTCTGACAACAAAGATAGGGAAATAAGCTTATTTATAGGTATTTTACCATATGTATCAGTTAAAAAACAGGGAGTAAAATATCTCGATTAATCTTGAAAAAATTTATATTTCAAAGTATAATACATTGTTGGAGGTGTTTATGAAAAGAATGTTGTTTTTTCTCCTCGTGATTCCGATTTTTATATTCGGAAATGAAAGCAAGAAAAATGTAAATATTCTTATGATTGTGGCGCCGCACAACTTTCGGGATGAAGAATTTCAAAAACCATATGATTATTTTATTTCAAGAGGATATAATGTTATTGTTGCGTCCACCACTACGGATAGTATTAAAGGAATGTTAGGGCTTAAAATAAAACCTAACAAACTCATTGGTCACATTGTTCCAGATTCATTTGATATTCTTGTAATGCCCGGAGGAAACGGAGCGGGTGTTTTTTTCAGAGATACAACAGTAAGTATGATTTTAAAGAGTTTCAAAGAGAAAAAAAAGATAATTGCAGCAATTTGCCTGTCACCGGTAACGCTTGCTAAAAATGGCATTTTGAAAGGAAAAAGAGCCACAGCATGGCCGTCGATTTTTACGAAGCACGAATTAAAAAAGCACGGAGCCACTTATATCGATAAACCGGTGGTGATTGACGGGAATGTAATCACGGCAAATGGTCCGAGGAGTGCTTTGAAATTTGCGAAAGCAATCGATTCGGTATATACGCATAAAAAGGAGGTCAAAGATGTTAAGTAGAATGAAGTGGTTAGGACACGATACATTCATGATAGATTATGAGAATAAGGTAATCTATTTTGATCCGTACCAGTTAAAAGATGGTTTGCCGGGGGCGGATTATATATTCATTACACATAGTCATTATGATCATTTTTCGAAAGATGATATCGATAAAATCGTAAAAAACGATACGGTATTCATAGGACCTGCAGATGTTATAAGTGCTATTGATAAAAACAAGACCGTGCTGGCTGAAATTGACGAAACAAAAGAATTGGATAGCTTTTCGTTTAAGTCGATACCTGCTTACAATACAAATAAAGAATTCCATCCCAAAGAGAAAAAATGGGTGGGATACATTTTGGACATAGGCGGTGTAAAGATCTATCATGCCGGAGATACGGATAGGATTCCTGAAATGAAAGGATTGGGTGTTGATATAGCTCTTTTACCTGTTTCAGGGACATATGTAATGACGGCGGACGAAGCTGCGGAAGCGGCAATGGATATAAAACCGGATATTGCCATACCGATGCACTATGCTTCCATTGTGGGGAGTAGAAAGGATGCGGAACGATTTGCAGAGTTATTGAAAGATAAAGTTCAAGTGAAAATAATGGAGAAGGAAGTGTAGAAAAAAAATTTCGTTTGGTGTCGGACAGAGAAAGTTCATTGAAAAATAGCTGGTTTATACGCTTGAATTAATAGAAAAAAGATGATAGAATGCCGCAATGATACGTAAGCTGTCTTTGCGTTGTTTGAGTAATATGGGGATGTATAGGCAAAATTTTCTTTTTAAATTTATTTATTCCGAAGAATTTAACAAATTTTAATAGAGGAGGATGTTTTGAGCAAGGTTGGTACGGCTGGGAATAAGGGTAAATCCGTTAGATCGGATTGTTTTGTTACTCTTGAAGTTACGAAAAGTAACGGTATTTCCATCGATATTAATAGCAAGGTGGGTAAGCTATTCGGCGATAGCATACATAAATTGTGCGAGGAGGAACTGTCTTATTTTGGAATAGAAAATGCGAAATTGACAGTTGAGGATGCCGGGGCTCTTCCCTTTGTTTTAATGGCAAGAATAGAAGCTGCGATAAAAAAGGTAATTGACACGGACAAGCAATATATCCCGGATATGCTGCCGGAAAACGTATATCAAACGGAGAGAGACAGATTCCGTAGATCCAGATTGTATTTACCTGGGAATACTCCAAAACTCATGTTGAATGCGGGTATTCACAAATCGGACGGAATAATCCTCGACCTTGAAGATTCCGTAGCACCGGATAAGAAAGAGGAGGCTAAAATACTTGTCAGGAATGCGTTGTGTCGGGTGAACTTTTACGGAGCCGAAAGAATGGTCAGGATTAATCAGATTCCCTCAGGATTAAACGACCTCGAATACGTTGTGCCTTATAATGTTAATCTGATTCTTATACCCAAATGTGAAAATGCCGATCAGGTGCAACTCGTGGATGAGAAAATCACAGAGATAAAAGAGAAGAAGGGTATCGGTTACCCCATATACACCATGCCGATAATAGAAAGCGCTATGGGGGTGATAAATGCATATGAAATAGCAACGGCAAGTAAAAATGTTGTCGCCATGGCAATTGGACTTGAAGATTACACCGCAGATATAGGGACTCCGCGAAGCAAAGAGGGAAAAGAAAGCTTTTTTGCGAGGAGTCAGTTAGTAAATGCTGCAAGAGCAGCGGGGATTCAACCCATAGATTCGGTATTTTCCGATGTGTCGGATATGGATGCCCTACGGGAAGTGGTCCTCGAATCCAAATCCCTGGGGTTTGCCGGAATGGGATGTATACATCCGAGACAGATTAAGGTAATACATGAGAGTTTTACACCCACGGAAGCGGAAATAGAAAAGGCAAAGAAAATCGTTAAAGCTTTTATTGAAGCGAATGAAAAAGGTCTCGGGGTTGTATCCGTCGGTTCAAAGATGATAGATCCGCCAGTGGTAAAAAGAGCCCGGAGAATTATAGATTTGGCTGTATCAACGGGTAAATTATCCGAGAATTGGAGGGACGAAGATGGCGAGTAAATTGGTTAAAAATGCCGTAGGGCGATTGGTTCCTACCGAAATAAACGGGAAAAAGGAAACTCCGTTCAGGGGAATAGGTAAATATATACCCAAAGGAAGAGAGGCGGCTCCGCCTATAGTATCATCTTCCAAATTCCCCTCCGACGGCAATAAAATAGTCGGTTCATTGAAAGAGGCACTGATAAAAGCCGGTATATCCGACGGAATGACGATTTCCACTCATCACCACCTGAGAGACGGAGACCTTGTATCCAATGAGTTATTTCGCGTGATCCACGATGAAATCGGTGTAAAGGATCTGGTTTGGTTTCCCTCCGCATCCTTTCCCTGTCACAAGCCTATAATCAAATACCTCGAAGACGGTACGATTAATAGGATAGAGGGAAGTATGAACGGACCTCTCGGCAAGTTCGCCTCCGAGGGGAAAATGAAAGGAACGGCGGTTCTCAGGTCCCACGGCGGAAGATATCAGGCTGTTCAGGACGGTGAAGTTCACATAGATATTGCGGTAATTGCCGCACCGACGGCTGATCCTTTCGGTAATGCTAACGGTTTGTATGGTCCCTCTGCTTGCGGCGGCTTGGGATATGCCCTTGCCGATTACAGGTACGCCGACAAGGTAATTATCGTGACGGATAATCTTGTGGATTTCCCCGCAATTCCGATGCAGATAGAGGGCAACTATGTTGATTATGTTGTGGTTGTTGATAAGATAGGAATTCCTGAAAAGATAGTTTCCGGGACTACAAGAATAACCAAAAGCCCCGACAGACTTTTCATTGCAGATCTCACGGCAAAGTTTTGTGATGAAGCAGGACTTATAAAAGACGGTTTCTCATTCCAAATGGGAGCGGGAGGGACATCCCTTGCATTTGGAAACAATCTCCATAAAATAATGAAAGAAAGAGGGATAAAAGCGCGTTTTGCTATTGGAGGAGTTACCAAATACCTCGTGCAGATGCTTGAAGAAGGAACCCTTGATTATATCCTCGATGGACAGAGCTTTGACTTAGATGCCGTAAGATCCATGAGGGAAAATAAAAATCATAAAGATATATCCGTATTCCACTGTTACGACTACCATACAAAGGGAAATTATACGACAATGATGGATATCATGATTCTCGGGGCAACAGAAGTTGATGTTAACTTTAATGGTAATGTCGTGACCCACTCGGACGGTTATTTGCAACACGGAATAGGCGGATGGCAAAATTGTTTATATGCAAAGAACGTGATTCTTCCTATTCCCCTTTTCAGAGGCAGAATTCCCGTTATTAAAGACGAAGTCACCACACTTTGCGGTCCCGGAGAACTAATAGACGTTATCGTAACGGAAAGAGGAATTGCCATAAACCCACGCAGAACAGATCTCATTGATAGGATGAAAAACTCCACGCTTCCCATAAAGACAATCGAAGAGTTGAAAGACGAAGCGGAGAAGATATGCGGAAAACCCAAAAAACCGGAATTTACCGATGATATTGTTGCAGCCATAAAATGGGTAGACGGCACGATAATAGATGTTGTAAGGAAGATAAAAGAATAAAATCGGAGGAAAAAATGGGAAAAAGAACGATAGTTTTAATACCGGGTGACGGAATAGGAAAGGTTGTATTACCTGAGGCGATAAGAGTCCTCGAAGCGGCAGGTTTTGAAGCGGATTATATTCATGGAGATATTGGTTGGGAGTTTTGGCGGAAGGAGGGGAATCCTCTGCCTGACAGAACATTGAGACTACTTGAGGAATATAAATTGGCTCTTTTCGGTGCCATAACATCAAAGCCGAAAGACGAAGCGGTAAAAGAGCTTAACCCCGAATTGCAGGGGAAAGGCTATGTTTACTACAGCCCAATAGTCGAACTCAGACAGTACTTTGATCTCGATATCTGTATCCGTCCGTGTAAAACATTTAAGGGTAATCCCCTTAATTTCATAAGACGCGGAAGGGGTGGAGTGATAGAGGAACCGAAAATTGATGTTGTTATTTTCAGGCAGAACACAGAAGGGCTGTATTCCGGTGTTGAGTGGACAAATCCTTCCCAGCAGGTTTACGAGGCATTTATGACACATCCGAAAATGAAGCGATATGTCTCTGTGCCGAAAGAGGAATTGGCAATATCATCAAGGATAGCTACGAAAAAAGCAAGCGAAAGGATAATAAGAACTGCTTTTGAGCATGCGAAGAAATACGGATATAAGAGTGTGACGTTGTGTGAAAAACCCAATGTGATACGTGAGACATCGGGAATGATGTTGAGCATAGCAAAGAAAATGGCTGAAGAATATGGAGGGATTACGTTCAAGAAAACGAATATAGATGCTCAGATGATGTGGATGACCAAAAACCCTGAGGATTATGGTGTCTTTATAAGCGGAAACATGTTCGGAGATATCCTTTCGGACGGATTTGCCGGACTCGTCGGAGGGCTCGGTTTTGCATGCAGTGCAAATATAGGTAAGGATGTTGCAATATTCGAACCGACACACGGTTCGGCTCCCAAATATGCCGAATATAGAACATCAATCGTGAATCCCACAGCTATGATATTATCGGCTTGCATGATGCTTGACTATATAAACGAAAACGGAAAGGCGGACAGAATAAGAAAGGCCATTGCCAAAGTTATCGAAGAAGGAAAGGTAAGAACATACGACATGTTGAAGATGCACGGTTCTCCCGATGTTATAAATCAGGGTGCCGCTTCCACGTCGCAGATGACTGATGCAATAATCGAGCATCTTTAATAACGTTAAGCAGGGAGAAATCATGGAAGATTTTTTCAAAGAGAGATTTAAAAAGATTTTCGATATGATGGATAACTCCGAATTGAAGGAAAAAACGATAAATGCCTGGGTTACCGCCGCAAAAGAGGGAGGATGGAGCACCGAAAAGATAGACAAAATCCCATTTACATTGCTGACAGATACAAAGGGAATTAATCTGATTGAACATACCATTGCCGTGACTCTTGGTGCATACGGCTTGGCAAAGGCAATCGAATCGACATATAAAAAAATGCCATTTGAAATCAACTATGATTTTCTTCTTGCCGGTGGACTTTTACATGATGTAGGAAAACTGCTCGAGATAGAAGAATCAGGTGACACCTATAGAAAGAGCAGGAAGGGAAAATGCGCAAGGCATCCTATTTCGGGAGCTATAATAGCGGATAGGGTAGGTTTACCCGATGAAATAATTAACATCATTGCAAACCATTCCAAAGAGGGAGACGGGAGGCCACAGAGAATAGAAACAGTATTTGTTCATCAGGCAGATTTTGCAACATTTAATCCCATGGTAATGAAAGAGAAAGGTCTTTTAATAGAATAGGAGCGGGTATGACGATTATTGAAAAAATCATAGCGAATCACGGCTTGAAAGAGATTGTAAAACCCGGTGAAATTGTCAATATGACAATTGATGTGAGAATAGCAAGGGACTTCGGTGGACCTAATGTTGTGAAGAATATCGAAGATTACGATCTCGGTATAGATGATCCTTCAAAAACATTTTTTACATTTGACACAAATCCCGGGGGATCTCTGCAAAAATACGCTGCCAATCAGCAAAAATGCAGAATATTTGCGAGAAAGCACGGGATAAAGATATACGATATCAATGCGGGGATAGGTACACATCTTGCAATTGATAGAGGACTCGCCGTTCCCGGTAGTACGCTTGTTTCAACGGATTCCCATGCAAATATTCTCGGAGCCATAGGTGCATTCGGGCAGGGGATGGGGGACAAGGATATTGCTTCGGCTTTTGCCTCTGGTTCCGTTTGGTTTAAAGTTCCGAAAAGTGTTAAATTGGTTATCAAAGGGAAAAGACCTGAAAACATATATGCCAAAGACATTGTTTTGAACCTCCTGAACCGATTTGGGGCAAATGAGCTTCTCGGCTATTCCATTGAACTATACGGGGAAGAGGTTGAAAAGATGACGCTTGATGAAAGAATAACTGTTTCATCAATGGCAACGGAGATGGGCGCGATAGCAATACTTTTCCCGCCAAACAATGATGTAATCGAGTACTGCAAAAAGAGAACGGGAAAAGAGGTTGTTTCCGTATATGCTGATGAAGATGCCCATTATGAAAAGGTGATAGAACTTGATATAAGCAAGTTCGTACCCATGGTTTCAAGACCGGGACATCCTGATGATGTCGTTGCGATTAATGAAGTGAAGAAGATAAAAATAGATTCCGCCTTTATCGGAAGTTGCACTAATGGAAGATTGGAAGACATGAGAACTGTTGCCAAAATTCTTAAAGGAAGAAAAGTAGCCCCTGGTGTTGTCCTGAAAATCGTTCCTTCCACAGATGAAGTATGGCAAAAATGTCTCGATGAAGGAATTATAAAGATTTTCAAAAACGCAGGAGCTCTTGTAGGCAATGCCGGATGCGCCGGATGTGCGGAAGGACAAATAGGACAAAATGGTCCCGGTGAGGTAACCATAAGTACGGGAAACAGAAACTTTCCCGGTAAACAGGGAAAGGGGCAAGTTTACCTCGGTTCGCCAGCGGAGGTAGCTGCATCGGCAGTAGCCGGATACATAACAACGGAGAATGAAATACCGGAAAAACCGGCAACATTCGAATTTGTTATAGAAAAGAATGAACATAAGAGGAAAAGTAAATCGCATACCGTTGAAAACAGACCGACAAAATTACAGGGAAAGGTATGGATCATCAATATTGATAATATTGATACCGACATGATTTATCATAATAAATTTCTCGTCATTACCAACATAAACGAGATGGGTAAATATGCGTTGGGGAATTTGAAAGGTTGGGAAGATTTTGCGAAGAAAGCCGAAAAAGACGATATAATTATCGCCGGGAAAAATTTCGGAGCCGGCAGCTCAAGGCAACAGGCTGTTGACTGTTTCAAAGCCCTCGGTGTTCAGTTGATACTTGCGAAATCGTTTGGTGCCATTTATGAGAGAAATGCCATAAATGTAGCTTTGCCGGTACTTACATATGCCAATATCGATTCGTTGGAATTGAAAAACAGAGATAGCATAGAGGTTGACTTGAAAGAAGGAATTTTAACAAATCTCGAAAATGGGAAGTCGGTAAAGATAAGCAAATTTTCCGATATACAGATGCAGATCTATCAAAAAGGAGGACTTCTCAATTAAGGAGTTTAATATGGCAGGGAAAACTTTTGTTGAAAAAATATTCGGAGCGAAGAAGGGCAGTATCGTTTTTAAAAGGCCGGATATTGTTTTGTCCCATGATAATACGGCAAGCATAAGAAAAACATTTGCAAAGATGGGAGGAACCAAAATCAAATATAACAATCAACCACTAATCGTTCTTGATCACAATGCACCTCCTACAAATGCAAAATTGTCCAATGATTACCAAGCCATAAGGGATTTTGTAAAGGAGCAGGGGATTAAGCGGTTTCATGACGTAGGTTCGGGGATCTGTCATCAGATAATGTCTTATCATGCAAAACCCGGAATGGTTATTGTGGGAAGCGATAGTCATACATGTACGGCAGGAGCTTTTAATACATTTGCTGCCGGTATAGATCGTACGGAGACAGCGGGTATATGGAAAAACGGTGAGACGTGGTTCAGAGTGCCGGAGACATTAAAAATAGTTTTGCATGGAGCATTGAAGAAGCCCGTTGCAGCTAAGGATCTCGCTCTGTGGATCGTTGGAATGATCGGTTCCAGCGGGGCGAATTATATGTCCGTTGAGTATCACGGAGAGGAAACACTATCGGTTTCCGAAAGGATGACATTAGCGAATCTGGCTTCCGAAATGGGAGCGAAAAATGCCGTATTTCCACCGGATGAGGTTCTTGAACAATATTTGGGAGAGAGAATAGAGAACGGCGTTTGGGCAGATGAAGATGCAGAGTATTCAAGAATAATAGAAATAAATCTGGGAGATATATTCCCCGTTGTTGCAGCTCCGCATCATGTGGATAATGTGAAGGGAATATCAGAAGTCGCAGGGACAAAAGTTCAGGAAGCTCTAATAGGGACATGTACAAATGGTCGTTTGGATGATCTTAGAATTGCAGCAGAAATACTTAAAGGTAAAAAAGTACCCGAAGGATTTCAGCTCTTGGTCGCACCTGCATCGAAGAAGATTTATCTACAAACGGCAATTGAAGGAACACTTGAAACCCTTATGGATGCTGGTGGAAATATACTTTCACCGTCATGTGGTCCGTGTTTGGGAACCGGACAGGGAATTCCGGCGGACGGTTATAATGTCATTTCTACGGCAAATCGGAATTTTCTCGGCAGAATGGGAAATAAGAACGCTAATATCTACCTTGCTTCCCCGGCAACAGTTGCCACATCGGCACTTTACGGAGAGATAACAGATCCACGAGAAGAAAAAGGGAAAGAGGTGTTCCCGTATAAAAAGGAACAGAGCAAAACAGTTGAGATAAAAGAGGGAGACGACAGGCGTATAAACGGTGTCTGGAACTATTCGATTTGAACACGGATCAGATGTTTGCTGGAAATCTTACATACAACATTAATAGTTCCGAGCCGGAAAAGATCATTCCTTACCTGTTTAAAGGATTTGATGATTCGTTTTCCGAAAGGGTTCAAAGGGGTGATGTGATTGTTGCAGGAGAGAATTTCGGTTGCGGAAGTTCAAGAGAACATCCTTCTGTTGGGCTTTCCTATGCCGGAGTAAAAGCACTTGTTGTAAAATCCGTTTCTCGAATATTTTTCAGATCAGCAATAAACCAGGGATTGCCTATAATCGTTTTGCCGGAAGCTGTAGATGCGTATAAACCGGGTGATAAAGTGGTTGTGAATTTTGAAAACGGAATCGTTGAAATAGGAACTAATCGATTTGATTTCGCACCATTACCGAAAAAGTTGATGGAGATAATCGAAACGAAAGGGCTTGTTAACTGGATTAAGGAACACTAAAATCTAAATTTTATTTTTATAAAGGAGAGATAGTTCGTACTATCTCTTTTTTTGTATTGAAATTATTTTTTATTATGGTAGAATTAAATTATGAGAAAGTTTGTATTTTATTTTCTTTTGTTAACAATATTTTTCACTTCATGTAGTAAAAAAACGAAAAATATTATCATTGCTTATATCGATAAACCTGCAACTTTATCTCCAAATGTGGTAAATCGTGTTAGTGTGAATAGTGTTTTGGGAAATTTTTATAATTCTCTTGTAGAGTATGATCCCTTTATGAAAATTAAGCCTTCATTGGCATATGCTTGGATAAATACCGACGATACAACATGGGTTTTTTATCTGAGGAAAAATGTTTATTTTCATAACGGAGCTCGCTTTACGGGGGAGGATGTAAGATATACAATCAGGAAAGTGATTAATGATCCGCATTCCGAATTTAAGAAAATGTTGGAAAATATTGAGAGTGTAAAAATCATTAATGATTATCAATTAAAGATAACGACAAAAACGAATGATCCTCATTTATTAGGTAAATTAGCCAGTATATTTATTGAGAGTAAGTCCACAGTAAATGACAATTCATTAGACGGAACGGGGCCTCTGCTACCTGAGATGATTAAGCCTCAAGAGATAGTTGCAACTCCTTTTAGAAAATATTTTGGTGAGAGTATAAAGTGCAGTAAAGTTTATATTAAATTTTATGGTGATTATAAAAAAATGATAGATGATTACAAGGAAGGGAAAATCGATCTGATTGCAGAGGCAAATTATTTTATGGTTGATAGCTTTAAAAATTACAATCAATTTGTTATAAAGGGGGTTGAGAGCACTTTAAGGTATCTCGCATTTAATTTACATAGGTATCCTTTAAATAACAAAGATTTCAGAAAAGCCATATCTTTTGCGATAGATCGGAGTAGAATGGCAAGGGATGTTTACAAGGGACTTGCAACACCGGCGAATCAATATGCTTTACCGTTTCTTATAGAGTACGATTTTAATAGGAAAAGTAGCATGTATGATTTGGATTCGGCTGAGTATTACTTAAAAAAATCCGGTGTAAAAACACCCTGTAAATTAAAAATAACAGCTTCGAGCAGACGCATAGATATGATCAATTTTCTCTCGAAACAATTGTCTAAAATCAACATTACGGTCGTTCCCGATACACCTGACGTAGTTAAACTTTTCAAAGAAATTAATACGGGGAATTTCGATATGTTTTTACTTGGTTCTGTTCCCGATATACCTGATTTGAGTGATGTTTTAATGGGTATATTTTACACACGATCAGAAAAAAAGGGAATACACAACAGGGCAGGATACACAAATCGGGAAGTAGACAGTGTTCTTGATCTCTTGACTAAAAATAGAATATCAAAGGGAAGAAAAGAGGAGGAATGGAAGGTTCAATCGATAATACTTGATGATATTCCTGTGACACCTCTTGTTTATGAGAAAAATTACTATGTGATATCGAATCGAATAGAATACATACCAAGGAGCGATAATACTGTGACTGTTAAGGAGATTAAATTGAAATGAGCTTTCGCATGAAATTATTTTTTATATTTACATTGATAATCATAATTCTGTTTCTTATAACAGGAATATTGTTTTTTAATCAATGGAAAAATTTTAGCATTAAAAGCACCGTTTCAAATTTAAAGAATTTTTCAGAAGTCAATTCTACTAAAATTATAGATACATATTTACAAAATGTAACGAATAGAACATTTTTCATAAACAGAGAGATTTACTATATAAAGGAGAAACAACCGTTGCTTAAAGACATTCTTGTGGTAAAAACAAATGGAACGACCATATATGAATTCAGTCATCTTAAAACCAATTACAAAAGAGAGATAAACGATTTCATCGTAAAAAATGCAATTACATTTGAAACCTCTATAGATATAATTGATAATTATTTGGTTGTAATTGTGCCCTATGTGGACAAATGGGACAGACATTATTATTCGAATGTTTTCATGTATGACTTGAGTGGAATACACAGTTCCATAAATAAATATTTAATTTACTTTATAATTTTTGAAGTTCTGATTATCTTTATAGCTTCAATTATCGGATATTTACTATCAAGTATTTCAACAAACAGATTGGAAAAAGTGGTTAGTGCGGCAAAGAGGATGGAGATGGGGGATTTTGAAACGCTGATAGTTTTAAAGGGAAATGATGAATTCAGTCAAATTGCACGTATATTGGAAAAATCAAGGAAAAGTATAAAACAATATGTAGAGAAACTGAATTTAACAATTGAAAAATTGAGAGAAAATAATATTTTAAAAGATCAATTTTTAGAAAATATTTCACATGAATTAAAGACGCCCCTTACTTCTATTATCGGCTATATAGATTATTTAAAAAATGAGAAATTAGGTCAATTAAATGAACGACAAAAAGAGGCAATTGTAAAAATAAGTAATAATACGCTAAAGCTTAACGAACTGATAAGTTCATTACTTTTGATACAGGATAAATATAAAAATAAAATAGAAAAAATAGAGCTTTATTATATTCTTAAAGAAGTTTGTTCTTCTTATCGTGATATTATCGATAAAAAGGGATTGGCATTGGAATGTGAGTTTAATGAGTACAATTATATATTGCTTTCGGAAAGAGATAAATTATTTGCGATATTCCAAAATGTAATCGGAAACGCCATTAAATTTACCGATAAGGGATACATTAAAATATCTGTTACTGAGTTGGAGAGGAAAAGGGTTAGGATTACAGTCGAAGATACAGGAGTAGGAATTCCTAAAGATAAAACAGATAAAATGTTTAAGCGATTCGTGCAACTGGATGGGACTAAGACAAGAAGATTCGGCGGAGTGGGAATAGGGTTGTATACCGTTAAGGAGTTTTTAGACGATATGTCCGGGGATATAAAGATAGAAAGCGAAATTAATGAGGGGACGGAAGTTATCATAGAGATACCGTATATCAAAAGAACGAAAAAGGAAAAATTTAATCTCTCAATATAATATTCGAAGATAAAATGGATATAAAAATAGGAACAAGCGGATTTTCTTTCGGCGATTGGTTGGGAACTGTTTATCCGAAAGAAATAAAAAGAAGTGATATGTTAAATTACTATGTTAATAATTTTCCATTTAATGCACTGGAAATAAATGTGAGTTACTACAAATTAATCGGTAAATCAATATACGATTCTTTTGTGAAGAAAACGCCGGACAAATATGAATTTATTGTAAAGGCGTATAAAGGAATTACGCATGATGTCATAGAAAGAGGATCATGGAAATTTAATCCTGATTATAAAGTAATTGATATATTTTACAGTAGTTTGGGAAAAATCAGAGAAAGTGGAAAACTCGGGGGCATATTATTTCAGTTCCCGCCTTATTATTTCCCTAAAAAGGATACAATAACCTATCTGAAATCATTGAAGGATAAAACAGGCACAATACCCTTTTTTGTGGAATTTAGGAATAAATATTGGGAAAGTAGTGAATATATAAATTTCATGAAAGATAACGATATAAATTTATGTACCGTAGATCTCCCGGATTTAGGGAAATTACCGAGATACGCCCCCATTGTTACAGGAAGCTCTGCCTATTTCAGATTTCATGGGAGAAATAAAAATTGGTATGACAAAAACAGTGATAGATACGATTACTTGTACTCAAAAAACGAGATTCTTAAATTTAAGGATGATATAATTGAAATAACTCAACGTGCGAAAAAAACATTTGCATTTTTTAATAATTGTCATGCAGGGAAAGCTGTAATTAACGCTAAAATGTTGTTAGAAGATATCGGAGATTCCTATAGAAGTTGAATGATATAATACCAAATCGGTATCGTAATTAGAGATAAAATCGTAGAAAAAGTGATAATTCCGGACATGAGTTCACCGTCAATATCAATGTATTCCTCAAAAAGCGGTGCCATAGCGGCAGTTGGCATTATGGATTCGATGAGAATCACTTTTGTCATAGTTTTATCCGTTCTAAAAATCAATGCAGTTAAAAATACAGTGATCACTCCCAACAGAAAACCAAAAACAAGTCGATGTAATGAGGAAGAAATAATTATTTTAAATTGAGTTCTTTTCATTCTGAAAGTGAAATTGAGTCCTATTGTAAATAGTATCATAGGAATGGTAATATTTGCAAATTTATCGATAAAATCCGATAGAATATTGGGGATAGATATGTGTGCTATGTTCATTACAATTGCAATTATAGCTGTTAGAAGAGGCACCGTTGCATGCTGTATCATAACGGAGAGAAAATTACTATTGTTTGATTTTGCATGTCTTCTATTCTTTAGATAAACGAGAAAGAACCCTGTTGATAAAAATACGGGCCAAAAGAGAAGGGTAAAAAAGACGGAACGTGTAAATCCGGCGTTACCGTAAAAATAGTAAAGAACTCCCCAACCGAGATAACCGTAATTACCGACAAATGTGGCAAATGCATATGAATTTTGTTTTTTATGATCTTTTGAAATAAAATTGGAAACAAAATATGCTGTGATCATATAGAGTAAAGAAAGTATTATGAGGGATAGCATTGCCGGATAGATCTGGCTCAGGCTCTCCATGTCGGCTTTGTATAGATTCCTGAATATTATAAATGGAACAGTTACTTTAACCACGAATTTTCTGAGAGTTGCTATTTCTTCTTTGTTAAACAGTTTGATTAGCTTGAAAAAATATCCGAGAAAAATAGGAAGTAAAAGTGTTATGACAATTAGTACAATTTTCATGTAATGATTATAGGCAAAAATCTAAGGCTTTGTCAAGAATTCTTTATTGGCGATAATTCTATCAGAAAGAGAGTTCCTTTTCGGTTGAATAGGGAAAAGAAAATGTCGTAAAAGAAGTTTTAAGGTACCCTCTTCCGTATACTCTGTATTTTAATGCCTTCTTCTGTATTATCGATTTAAACAGGTCGGAGAATGAACTGTATTTGACCGTAATGGGTAACTCCACGATCTTTGTTTGTGATGCTGGCAAGCTCAAGTTGTTTTTAATTCCGCTACCTACATTGTATTTGTTTATCGCTATGTTGTAATCTAACTTTGAAAGATTGATTGAGAACGAATTTCCATTGTTTACATTCAGTGCTAAATTAAGAGTAGCTTCCGTTAGCCCTATTGCTCCAATGGAAACGCTTTTAATGGAAATATCGGGTTTTTCCACCGTTTGAACGGATTTAATAAATGAACATGATGAAAAAACGAGAACAACGATTAGACTAATAAACAGTTTTTTCATTATCTATCTCCTCGGCAAAAAATCTGTATTTTTGGCTTTTATACTCTACGGTTATGGGATAATCGCTCAATTGTTTTTCGGCTTTGATGATTAGTTTATTTTCTTTTACTATAATCTTTAGGTCATCGATCTGTTTTCTCCAATTCAGAATATCAACACCTGACATGGAAACGTAAGGTTTTGATCTGAACTCATCGATTAAATTTTTAATTTGCGACCACCAATTTTTGTACTCGGATGCAAGTATATGGTTGTGAAATAGAATCGAAAAAATGCCTCCTTTTCCGTTAAAATGTCTTAACAATTTCTTTGAATTCCCGTTTGATTTCATTAACGCGGAATCCATTACCAAAAGTGGGATTTCGAGCACATCGCCATACCAGATGGGAAAAGAAGTCCCTGTTTTGAAGCCGATTTTATCTCGGAATCCGGCTGTTGAATCGTAATTTATGCCGCTTTCTTTTAATGCGTTTATGTAGTGTGGAGAAAATCATCGGTAAGATAGTGTTTGCGTATTCCCGTAACGGATGTATATTTTGTAATTTTTTTTATCTCTCTACCAACGGATGACGAATCGATTTTATCAAGATCGGGAAGATGCAGTCCAATTTCGATGTTATTCTTTTTGAGTAGCGCAATTGTGAATTTTGCTTCTCTAAGTGAATATCTTCTTGCATGTCTATCTCTGCTCCGTGTTATAAAGAAGTAGGTGCTCTTTATCGAATTTTCTTTTTCCCATTGAATGATTTTATCAATATTCCAATACCTGTCATATCGCAAGTCAAAAAGTGCAAAATAATCGGAAATTTTTCTTAACTTGCCTGGTCTGAAAATATCATAGATCTTTGAATATCGGAGAAGGTCGATGTCATGTGAAACGAAAAGAACCGGGAGATTGTAGGGAAGAGGGAAGAGAATCGGCACGGAGATATTCTTCTTTCTAAAAAAATCGATTACGGTTCCTCTAAAAAAATTTCCTATAATGTCTACTGCGGGTTTTGAAGGATCCGATAAATCACAAAACAAATATGCCTCGATTGTTTTCGGTATGTTAAAGAAATAAATAGTATTGCTCGAGACATGTACGGGGGAATCGGAAGAGCCAAATGCCAGAATCTTTTCTCCGTCTATTTTTAGAAAAGTCTTTTTTGTAGAATTATCGAAAACAATGTTATATTTTTTCCCCTTTACGGTTTTATATCCCAAAGATATTTCGGTAGTGCTTTTTAGATATTGCAAGCCGGATATGTAAAGTAGTTCTTTTAATGAATCGACCATCGTTTTAACATTCCTTTCAGCTTTATTAAACCGGTTATATCTAATCCCGTTTTTATGTGAAAGTACTGTATTAAATGGGTATTAAAATTTTCTTTAAATTTCACTATTGACGGGGTGTTTGCTCCCTGAAGGTCGAAACACGGGCTTATTTCCAATTCCTTTTGAATAATTTGATTTAGAAAGTAGAGATTCAGATTACTCTTTCTAATTTTAGAGTGAATTGCATTTGCGAAAAGATAGCTACACGATTTGTCTCTAAGAATAAATGCGGAAGCAAGACAGAGACCTTTTCCATCGTAAATCCCGTAAATAATTCTCCGGGACGGTTGCAAGTTGTTAAATATCAGATTCAGATATTTTCCGGTATAGGGAGTCGATCTCCTTTTGGAACCGTTCATATTAACAATCATTTCATATAGCTCAGCGGTGCCATTTGATTCTTTAATTGTATATTCACTTTCGTTTATTCTCCTTAATTTCCTGTTTTTGGATGACTTTAAAATAGGTTCCCCGCCGTAAATACGATATGTGTACTTTACTGATTCCCTCCAGCCACTTTCTTTAAATGACCTGATATCCGTAATTTCGGGGGGTAGTGAAAAAAGCGAATAGATGAATTTCTTTTTTTGGTTCTCAGTAGCGGAGCGTAATATATCAATAGCCTTTTCAGGATGTTTGGTTAAAAAATCGTTTTCAATATAGAAACCGTAGAAGGGAAACAGATAGGGGGGGAGGGAGATTTTGTATTTTTTTGTATAGTTTGTGACTATACCAATTATTTTTTCTCCATAGTACAGAGGAACAATTTCGGTTTTAAAGCCATATGAACATAGAGCATGTTCCATCTCCTCAGAGAAATAAACATTACTCAATCCGACTTTTTTTCTAAATTCATTTGCTTCTTTCAAAAATAAACCTCCCGCTTAAATATAATATCATAAATAGAGTGGAAAAAACAGTGGTTTCCAATATTAAAAGCTGTATTCCCGAAAATCTGCTTTTCAACAGGGACATTGGTAGAGAAGCTAAAACGGATATTAAAAAGTAGTTAGCCATGCTTTTAAGTGGAAACAGTTCGAAAATGTTTGTATTAATGGTTTTCAGTATGTAGTAAACCAAAATACAAATCTGGATAATCGTTGTTATGAGGAACGATACTGCGGGTCCGTATATTCCCATAAGGTGGAGGAGAGTAAGAGACAAAATACCGTTCAAAATAAGTTCGAACAAACTTATGTAGAGGACTGTTTTTGTTTTGCCGAGTAAATTAAGTATATTCCCGTAGCTTGTTAATCTGAATGGCAAAATGAACAATGTAATCCTGAATATGGCAATGCTGGCATAAAATTTATTCGAGTAAAGAACGAGGATAAATTCCTTTGAAGAAATTAGAAAGAATACGAAAAGGGGTAAAACGAGAAGAGATGTCTTGTCGATGGATTTTCGAATAAC
>JAACEC010000193.1 GCA_011682715.1 Pseudomonadota bacterium | reverse complement strand
TCATTAAAAATTTTTACAAAGCTCTCTATTAGATCCACACTTTTTTCAGGAAAGCCCGCATGTCCTCCCGGTCCCTTCAACTTTAGATAAAATTCTTCCGTTCCGATGAAAAGCGGTCCGGGGCGCGTTGCAATAGAGCCTGTTTCCAAATAAGGGAACATGTGAAGGGCAAAGATTCTATCGGGAAATGTTTTTTTAAATATTTCGTGATCAAGAAGCCATTTCGCACCGGCATTTCCCTCTTCACCGGGTTGGAAAATAAACATTACACCTATTTCGGGAGACTCGAGTGAATCGATATATTCGGCAAAGCACAGAAGAATTGCCATGTGAGCATCATGCCCGCAAGCATGCATTGCTCCCGGATGAGTCGATTTATACGGCACATCGTTGAGTTCTTCAATGGGTAGAGCGTCCATATCACTTCGAAAAGCTATGAAACGATCGTTTCTGTGGTGTCTCGTTTTTGCAACGATAGCCCTATTTTCTATAATATCAAATTCAATATTTTGTAGTTTCTCAAGATTATTTACAATATATTTTAATGTTTTCGGAAGATCCATCCCGACTTCGGGGATTTTATGAAGTTCTCGCCTTATTTGTATAATATCACACATAGGTGTTTAATCCTTTGTTGATACGGGAGGGGGATACCATTGAGTATGTCTCAAACAGAGAATGTATTTTACGCACATGTTTTCGATTATTTGTTCGTTCTACGATATGTTTCTTCAATACAACCATTTTATTGAGCCTCCGAATTCCTTAATCTATCAGAAAATGGTTGTTGTGTCAAAGGGGTTATCTATTTGCAAAATTGCAAATTGTATGCTGTAATTAAAAAAGTAATATTTGCATAATTCAGCATAATTAAATAACAATATGAAAAATATTTTATTTTAGTATTGACATAAAACTAAATAATAAGTAAACTATGTATGAGGTGTGAGATGAAAAAGATTGCATTATTTGCGTTTGTTTTGTTTATCTATTTAGGTATTAATGCAGGAGAAATAAAAAATCTTCCAATTACATTTAAAGAACCGGAAATTATGGGGATTGATTTGTTGACGAATAAACTCGATATAGGTATGGTGGATCCGTTTAAGGGAGCAAAAGAAGTCCCCGGGGGAATTAAAATAAAGGTAAAAAGCAATGTTGATTGGGTACTTTACGTCATGGTAACGGATGATTTCAGGAATAAAAAAGGGGACAGAATTCCCTGTAACAGGTTTGAAATTCGGACAATAAGAGGGAAATATCACCCGTTGAAAAAGGGAGAAATGTATAGGATTGCTTCAAGGGGAGATAATTGTGTTTCCCCCGATGGTGTTATAGATATCGATGTAATGTTTAATTTGAAAATGGAAGATTCCCCTGGTAATTACTTTGGGAACTGGAAAGAAACTTTTAAAAGGAGGCTCTTATGAAGAAGTTTCTGTTATTTACAGCTGTTGTGTTAATGGTAACGGGAACGGCATTTGCTACAGGAAATGCTATTGCGTTCGGAACAAATCCTGCGTCACAGACAATGCCAGTTCAAGTATCGATACCTAAAATAGTATTTATTAATGTAGACAATTCAAACCATCAGGTAACTTTTGACTTTTCAACGATGGCAGATTATCCTGATACGACAAATGCTGCTTATCCTTGGTGGTATCTACCTACGGATCCTGCTTCACCTAATGTTAATGTTAAAGTCTGGACTAATGATAATTCCGGTTATACATTAACTGCAAAAGGAGATCAGGATTTCGGCTCGGGATTGGCTCTTTCCGATCTATATTACGCCCCGGCAGGAGAGGCGAAGACTGCAAATGGTACTTCCGCCGCAGGGGGTAATTGGACAGCGTTTTCAACTTCTGATCAGACGATTGTAGATGCTTCCAGCAAAACAAATGGATTTGAAACTTATAATCAGGATTATGAGCTGAAGATTGATGGCGATGAAAATGCAGGAGGACCGTTTAACACGGTAACTATTACATACACGATTACAGGTAAGTAGTTTAAGTTAAGGCAGAGGGATTTTATCCCTCTGTCTATGTAAAATGATTATGAAAAAAGCTATAATTATTTTTGTTCTTATCCTTTGTGTTTCTTTGCCTCTTTTCCCTGTTCAATTTCTGGTATCGCCGCCTAAGATTGAAGCTGATATGTCTGGTAAAAGTCTAGTAACAGATTCAATAATTGTGATGAACAGAGATACAACAAATTTGACAATTAAGTGTTATTTGAAAGATTGGGGGTACAAAAACGGTAAAAAGTTTTTTGTTTTTCCGGGATCATTGAAGTTGTCCGCTTCTAAATGGATAACGGTTAATCCTCTCCAATTCGAACTTTTGCCATACGAAAAGGGAGTTGTGAGAATTACCGTTCAAAAACCCGAATCGGTGGATAAATTCGAACATAGGAGCATGATTTTTTTCGAATCGATAGCAAAACCCACAAAATATTCGAGGAGTTTTTTATTCAATGCAAGGATTGGTGTTCCCGTTTATGTTGAAACTGCACCGAAATCGTTTGACGGCTATATTACATCAATGAATGTTGAAAATAATAGCATTAAAGTTACATATGTTAACAGTTCGGCTAACAGGTTATACCTAAATGGATCTTATAGTATTGTCAGTAATGTAAAGAACGATACTGTAAAAACC
>JAACEC010000100.1 GCA_011682715.1 Pseudomonadota bacterium | reverse complement strand
GCCGCAACCGTTGGAGTGTATATACCGTCAGAGCTGCTGTCTATTATTGCAGAATGAATTGACGGAGAAGACCAATTGTTCGTATACCTTAAAATACCGATTTTATAATTTGATGTATCCTGATATGTAATATATACATATCCGTCGCCGCCTGCTGCGATTGAAGGTGATTTCCCATTTTGTGATACATATCCCGCATTGATCCAGGTTTCACAACTGTCGTCGCTCATGATTCTTCTTATATGGGCGTTGTTTACCTCATAAACTATAAAAACACCTTCGGGATTTTCGATGTTTCTGTCTGCGGCAAATTCTACAAGGCTGTCCCCTCCCGGAATGATATGGTGCCATAATTCACCGCCTCCTGTTGCTCTCATTCTGTGCACATAAAGTCCATTACTACTGTTTGAACCGGAACCGTCGAACATAAGAAAATTATAGACCCATGTCCCGCCTGCATCGTGACCAATAATAATTCTTTGATCTATGATTCCTCCTGCAATTGAGCTTCATGTCCAGAACGGACTCCATGTCCTGCCTCCGTCTTGAGATCTATATGTATATACCGTATCATTCTGGCCGCTGTTAGGATCTAAAAGGGATACATAGATGTCTCCGCTCGTTTCATCCACATCCGTAGATAGAACTCCAAGGGTTGGAATTCCATTACTCATAACGAGTATATCATCAGACCATCTGTTTCCCTCGACATAAGTCGGGTTATCGTAATTAGGAGCAATATTCCCACTGCCGGGAACTACAGTACTATTATCGAAAGATAAATTTGATTGTATAACATTACCGGATTTTGCAATCTCGACATCTGTAATTTCTGCTTGTATGCCTATAAAAACAAAGCATAACACCATTATTAAAAGTAAATATTTTTTCATTTTCTTCTCCTTTTATGTTAAATTACCTCATTTCACATTAATTTTGCGTCCCTCCACAACTATTAAATGTTAAAAAGTCTCAACTATTTTTAAACGGCTCGACAACACTTCACTTAATATTATGATATAATGTAATTACATTCAGGTCAAGAGGGTAGAGATTGTTGCAGAATTATTGGTAGAGCATTGTATAGGCGGGAGATATCTTTATATTGACATAAATAGCGAATAATGGTATATATGGAAAAATTTAAGAAGGAGGACAAGCTTGAAAGGAATTGATATTAAGGATGTAAGAAATATTGGTCTTTTTGGTCATAATGGGGTTGGTAAGACCTCTCTCGGTGAAGCGTTTCTTTTTAATGCGAAAGTCACAAACAGATTGAATAAAGTTGATGAGGGAAACAGCATCCTTGATTACACAGAGGATGAAATAGATAAAAAGATGAGCGTCAGTCTTTCGACGGCGTATTTCAAATGGCAGGAGAAAGCTTTTACTCTGCTTGATGCTCCGGGATATATCGATTTTATAGCCGATGTCTATTCGGCAGTTAAAGCCATTGACAGCGCGGTTCTCGTATTCGATGCCCTTTCCGGTTTCGATGTGGGGGCGGAAAAGGCTTATTCGTTAATATCAAAAGATAATAAATCGATGTTTATAGTGATCAACAAGATAGCTAAAGAACATGCCAAGCATGAAGATCTTCTGAAGGAAATTACAGACACGCTCGGGATAAAGGCAATTCCGGTACAGCTCCCCATGGGGGAAGGAGTCGATTTCAAGGGGGTGATAGATTTGCTAAGTAAAAAAGCCTATTTTTATAAAAACGGTAAAATGGAAGCGGGAGAGATTCCATCCGAGTACAACGCACAGGTCGATAAGGCGATAGAGAAATTTGTGGAAGCTGTTGCTCAGACTACAGATGAACTCACGGAAAAGTATCTCGAAGAGCTATCTCTAACAGATGAGGAGATCGAAAAAGGGATAAAGGCGGGAATATTGAATGGAACGCTTTATCCTATTTTGTATACCGATGCTTCGATAAATTTTGGGACGGAATTGCTTATCGACTTTCTTGCGAAATATGCCCCGTCACCTGCTGATATCTACCCTGTTAAAGCTTACGATGCCTCGGAAAACGAAGTTGAAATCAACGCTGATTCACCTCTTTCCGGTATAGTTTTTAAAACAATTATAGACCCGCACCTTGGTGAGATGAATTTTGTGAGACTCTATTCATCAAAAATTGCTCCCGGTTCGGAGATCTATGATTTCGATTCGGGCAATAGTGAAAAAGTCAACCAGCTATATATAATGACAGGGAACAAGAGAATTGAAGTGGACGGTGAACTAAGTGCCGGTGATATAGGTTTACTTGTTAAAATGAAAAGTGTGAAAACAAATCATAGAATAACGGATAAAAAAAATCCCGTGGTCGTGCAACAGATAGAATTCCCCGAACCGACGATTTCGCTCGCCATCGAGCCTAAAGATAAGAATGATGAAGAAAAAGTTGCCGGAGGGCTTACGAGGCTCAACAATGAGGATCCGACATTTGTATATAAATTCGATCCTGAACTCAAACAGACATTGATTTATGGAATGGGCGAAGCTCAATTTGATATAATGATTAAAAAATTAAAATCGAAATTTGGTGTTTCCGTTGAAGTTAAAAAACCAAAAATTCCATATAGGGAAACAATCAGGAAGGTAGCCGAAGCTCAAGGGAAATACAAGAAACAATCTGGCGGACACGGGCAGTACGGCGATGTTTGGGTGAAATTTGAGCCCTTAAAAGACGGAGAATTCGAATTCGTCGATGCAGTTGTCGGCGGTGTCGTACCGAGAAACTACATTCCTTCCGTTGAAAAAGGATTAAAAGAAGTGCTGGGAAACGGTTTTCTCGCCGGTTACAAGATGGTTGGTATTAGAGCCACACTTTACGACGGATCGTATCATTCGGTAGATTCGTCGGATATGGCATTTAAAGTGGCGGCTTCCCTGGCATTTAAGAATGCCATGCCCAAAGCGGATCCGATACTCCTTGAGCCCATAATGGAAGTGGAAGTTTACGTCCCGGAGAGTTTTATGGGTGATGTAATGGGTGATCTCAGCTCAAGAAGAGGGAAAATTCTCGGTATGGAGGCAAAAGGAAAACAACAGATCATCAGAGCATTGGTCCCTCAGGCGGAGTTGTACAAGTATTCGACACAATTACGTTCCATGACACAGGGAAAGGGGAGTTTTACGCAGAAGTTTGTGAAATACGAATCGGTTCCGCATGAAATCGCCGAGAAGGTTATAGAGGAAAGTAAGCTCGAGAAAGAAAATGAAAAATAAGAGGAGGGGAGCATAAGCTTCCCTTTTTTTAAATGAATAAAGAAAAAGCCAAAAAGAGAATCAAAGCATTACGGGAAAAGATAAATTATCATAATCACATGTATTATGTTCTGGCGGAACCGAAGATTTCCGATGAGGAGTATGATCGTCTTTATAAGGAACTAAGAGACCTTGAAGATAAATTTCCCGATTTTGTAACGCCTGACTCCCCGACTCGTAAAGTGGGAGGAGAACCCTTAATGGAATTTAAATCGGTCAGACATCCGATACCAATGCTCAGCCTCGATAATACATACAATTTCGAAGAAATAAAGGAATTTGACAAAAGGATAAAAGAATTACTGAAAACGGACAATGATGTAGAGTATGCCGTAGAACCGAAGATTGACGGTGTAGCAGTAAGAGCCGTATACGAGAACGGGATTTTAGTACTTGGAGCGACAAGGGGAAACGGAGTAGTGGGCGATGATATTACGGAAAATATAAAAACCGTAAAGCGATTTCCTCTGAGGTTGTGGAATTCTTCGATAAGTTTGGATGTAAGGGGAGAAGTTTTCATGGACAAGGAAACATTTACGCGACTGAATACAGAGAGGGAAGAGGCGGGCGATAAACCCTTTGCGAATCCGAGAAATGCAACAGCAGGTTCGTTAAAGTTATTGAATCCCAGGAAAGTTGCAAAGAGAAATCTCGATCTCTTTATACATTCCATGGGAAAGCAGGTATTCCCTAACATTAACACACATTTCGACACTCTTGATAAACTGAAATCATTAGGGCTTCCCGTTATAGAAAACAGATCCGTTGCCAGTAGAATCGAAGAGGTGATTGCACTTATCAGCGAATGGGACAAGATTAGGGAGAAACAACGGTATATGACAGATGGAATGGTAATAAAGGTTAATAGATTCGATTGTCAAGCCAAACTCGGTAGTACTGCAAAAGCACCTCGCTGGGCAATTGCGTACAAATTTAAAGCAAAACAGGCGAAAACGATACTGAATGATGTCATATTTCAGGTTGGGAGAACGGGTGTCGTAACCCCCGTTGCAGTGCTCGAACCGATTCTTTTGGCAGGCTCAACCATATCGCGAACGACGCTACACAATATGGACGAAGTGAAACGCCTCGGGATAAAGATCGGCGATACGGTGATTGTGGAAAAAGGGGGCGATGTAATCCCGAAGATTGTGGGATACGATGATTCCCTGAGAAGCGGGAAGGAGAGGGAGATTCTCGCTCCGAAGAAATGTCCCGTTTGCGGAAGTGTACTTGTTAAATTACCTGAGGAGGTGGCTATACGGTGTATCAATGCGAATTGTCCCGCACAGCTAAAGAGAAGAATAGAGCATTTTTCGGAAAGGAATGCAATGGATATCAGAGGATTGGGGGAAAAACACATTTCACAATTGGTTGATAGAAAGCTCATCACCGATATTACATCTATTTACAGGCTTGAATTAGATGAACTTATGGGAATCGAAAGGATGGGAAAAAAATCATCCGAAAATTTGCTATCCGCCATTGCCGGTAAAAAGAGGGATTATTTCAGGGTATTGTATGCTCTCGGAATAAGATATGTGGGGATAAATACAGCAAAGATTCTCGCAAGAACGTATCGAAATATAAAAGAGTTGATGGCTGCCGGAGAAGAAGAATTAGCATCCGTACCGGGAATAGGACCGAAGATCGCCGAGAGTATAGCGGAATTTTTTGATAATTCGAAAAATAGGGAATTAATTGAGGAACTCATACATTTCGGAATAAACATGGAGAGTAAAGAAGAAAAAACAGGTCCCAGGCCTCTTGACGGCAAAAAAATCGTAGTAACGGGAACGCTGAAAAAATATACGAGGCAGGGGATAAAGGAGCTAATAGAATCTCTCGGAGGGCATGCAACGGATTCGGTAAGCAAAGCGACGGATTTTGTTTTGGCAGGGGATAATCCCGGTTTGAAATACGAAAAGGCACTGAAATTAAAGGTAAAAATCATATCAGAAGAGGAATTTGAAAAACTTATCGGTAAAGGTTAAAAAAGAGGCTCTCGTAAAGGTCGCCCTATTTTACCCCAACAAATTAAAAATCGCAGCCGCTAATCTCGGGTATCTTACCATATACGATATACTCAACGGCAGAGAAGATACGCTGTGCGAACTGTTTACCATGGATGAAAAATATGTGTCCCGCTCCTACGACAGCGGTAGAGATATAAGTGATTTTGATATTGTTGCGGTTTCCATGCCTTTTGAGATGGATATTTTCAACCTCATACGTTTTTTTAAACTGAACGGAATTCCGCTTTATACCGGGAAGAGGAACAAATTCCACCCGTTAATAGTGGGTGGTGGTGCCTATTTCACACTTAATCCGGAAGCT
>JAACEC010000010.1 GCA_011682715.1 Pseudomonadota bacterium | reverse complement strand
AAAAAAGGCGTAAATTTGGCTATTTTGTTAAAAAAGGTTGTGGACGAACTCTTCAAGATTATGCATTTAAGTGCTGCTGGGGTGCTTGCCGTTTACGGAAAAAGAAACGAGATTTTGTATTCGAAGGGGGAGGGAGAGGATAAGTACTTGAAAGAAATCGCAATTGACACAGATAGAAGCGGAATCAATAAAATAAAGTACAATAAAAGGGAAATTATTATTTGCCGAATGGGGGGAAAGGGAATAGCTCTTTACCTTATTGAAAATCGAGGGACATTCGGACGGCAGCAGTTGCTCTTTCTTGAGACATTGTTGAAACAGCTTCGTAATGTAATTGACAGGAGTGATCTGTTAAGGCGCATAGACGGCATGCAAAAGATAGCATTTGCAGGGGAGGTGGCTTCGGGAATAGCACATGATATTAGAAATCCGTTGAGCTCTATAAAGGGGGCAGTTCAATATGTGGAAGATTCAATTCCTATGGAGGATAAGGAATATTTGGATATCATATACGAAGATATCAACAGAATAGAACATATTATAGAGAGGTTTCAGATATTTGCCGCATCGAGGGAGGTGATGAAAAACGAGACAACGATTGCCGCATTTATTGCCAATGTTAAAAACCGTTTTAAAAATAAGGATTTGAAAATAGAAAACAATATTCCCGACAAGGTTTTTTCCGTGGACCCGATATTACTGGAGGAGATAGTATATAACATTGTTCAAAATGCATTTGATTCGTACGGAGACCGGGAGGGGGAAGTAGATGTCAAGCTTGATAGAACGGATAACGATTTGATGATATATATTATTGATCACGGGAAGGGAATTGATCAAAAGGATGCGGAAAAAATATTTACCCCGTTTTATACAACTCGTGTCAACGGAATGGGATTGGGACTTTCAATAACAAAAAAGATGATAAACGCTTACGGGGGCACAATTGATTACGAGAACAATGAAAATGGTGGGACAACATTTATAGTAAAAATGGAGAAGGTATGGTAACGATTTTAATTGTAGATGATGAATCGCACATAAGAAAAGTCATAGGGGGGATTCTCAAAAAGAAGGGATATGACATAATTGAGGCGCAAAACGGCGTGGAGGGTCTAAACCTGTTCGAACAGGCTGATGTGGTAATTACGGATATTCATATGCCAAAGATCGACGGACTGGAATTTATAGAAAAGATTAGAAAGAGAACGGACCGGAATGTGCCAATAATTATTCTTACTGCATACAGCACTACGGAAGTCGCCATAAAGGCGATTAAATTAGGAGCATTTGATTATATAAAAAAACCGTTTGAAAAGGAAGAGTTGATAGGTAGTGTTGAGAAAGCCGTTAAAACCATTGAAAAAGAGAAAAAAGATTTTATTGCCGGAAAAAGTGATTTTGCTATTCCCATTATGAAAGGAGAGAAAGGGGGAAAAATTCTAAAACAGATAGAGAAAATAGCGGATTTAAATGTTAATGTCATTTTAACCGGAGAGACGGGAACGGGCAAGAGCATGCTTGCATCATATATTCACAATATAAGCAATCGCTCGGAGAAACCTCTTATAAAGATTAATTGTGGAGCTATTCCGAAAGATCTTATTGAAAGTGAGTTGTTCGGGCACAAAAAAGGGGCTTTTACGGGAGCTTATGAAACAAAACCCGGGAAATTCCGGTTAGCTGACGGAGGGACCGTTTTTTTAGATGAAATTGCGGAAATACCTCTTAATTCACAGGCAAAATTACTATATGTAATTCAAGAAAGAGAGGTACAGATGATCGGAGGCGGGAAAGAAGGAAAAGTCGATGTTCGTATTATTTCCGCGACTAATAGGGATATTGAGAATCTTGTAGAGAGAGGAGAGTTCAGAGAAGATTTGTATTACAGGATAAGTACAATTCATCTTCATTTGCCGCCGCTAAGGGAGAGAATAGATGAATTCGGTGAGATAGTTGATTTTCTTATGGAGGGGATAAGGGATAAGTACGGTATTGAAGAGAAAGTCATCGATAATAATGTCATGGGGAAACTTGTAAAGTATCGTTGGCCCGGGAATATAAGGGAGCTTCAGAATGTGCTGGAACGATTTGTCCTTTTAGGCGAATTAAAATTGGGAAAGGCGGTTGCAAATACCGAGTTTAATTTGAATGCGGTACAGGTGGAAACAATTAGGCGTGCTCTTGCGGTATCAAAAAACAATGTGAGGAAAGCCGCTGAGTTGTTGGGTATTTCAAGAAGAACTCTGTACAATAAACTTAAAGAACTTGATATTGAAATAAATTGAGAAATCGAGTATTATAACAAGATGGAGTTTTATTTGCATAGTATGTTTATACTGTTTTCTTGACATTCGAAATACTATGTTATATATTGAATATAAGGAGTTTTATGAGAAGTATAAAAAAGACAGCTAAGGACTCAATCGATGATAAAGATTATTTATCGGTTGTACGGGAAAAGGTAAGAACTATTTACAACGATGTTTCCAACCTCCCGAGACAGCTGGATCTGATAAGCAAATCTACCGATGAATTAAATGTATATGCGGAAAAAATCGAGGATGTGGGGTTATCGCACTCTTATATATTTGAGAAAATAGAAACAGAAGTAAAAAACATATTTGCGTCGGTACAGGTTTTGAGTGAATCTTCCGATATGTCTGCATCATTTGCAGATAAATTCAGCCAGGCAACGGGAAAGATTATTGAATACTATGGGAATGCCATAGAGAATTTATCCGTCATTCCCGACATGATAAAAAGAACAGGTGGTGATATTGCAGATTTACAGGAGAGCTTTGGAAAAATAAAGACAATTACCGATGAAATTCTTAAAATATCCAAGAAAACGGAGGAGACATCCAGAAATGCCGGAATAAAGGCATTTCATGCAGGAGATCAGGGAAAAGGATTTGAAGTAGTTGCCCAGGAGATAGAGAAATTAGCAAAAGTTTCGTTTGAGGCTTCTGAGAATATTCCTAAAATTATTAATAAAATCGATGATGAAAATGCATCGTTAAGTGAAGATATAAATCAATCAAAAGAGCATATTTCTTTTATAATAAAATCGGTTGATTCAAGCCGTATGTTGATGAATAACATAACAAAGGAAACTGATAACATCGTTAATAATTTTAATTCCGTTAAGGTTTTAATAGAGAAGGAAAACGTAAGGAAAAACGGTATTCTGGATGTTAATAATAAGATGGAGACAATTGCCAAATTCATCGTTGTTTTCACCAGTAGAATTAAAAATTTCAGTGAATCAGCTACCAATATTATGGAGCAATTGTTTATATATAAAAATGCATTTTTTGATTTATTAAACTCTTCTCTTACTAAGGATAACGAGGCTGAAAGAAAGATTCTGGATTCCTTTAAGGGGTTTAAAATATTTAAGACGCTATTTGAAAATTATGCGGATTTTCAGGAACAATTGGATAATCTGAGCAAGGAGTTCAAATCACAGGCGGAAGAATTGTTGAATCTTACCAAGAATGCAGTTGGCGAAATAGAAGGTTTAGACGGTGATAGGAAAATGCTGCAAGATATATCCAAAAAACTGAAGAATTCGCATACTGTAATCGAGAAGAATATAGATGATATAGAAGTTGAATCACAGCATATGATTGAGCACATTGATAATCTTAACAAGCTTTTTAAATCGGCAAACAATTTGTTAAACGGAGTTAATTTATTATTTAAAGAACTCGAGACAAATACGGAGAAGGTAAAGGTCGTTTTTAAAAGAACAAAAATATTGTCTCTTTATGCAGGAATAGAAGCCGCCAAATCGGGTAAATTCCGATCTGAGCTTGAGATAATCGTTAACGATTTGAAAATGCTATCATCTAATTCGGAGGGACTTGTAAAGGATATAGATCGTATTAAAAAAGGTATGAGAAGTACATTTGTTGTGACAAACGGTAATTCCATTAAAACATTGAAGCTCGTGGATCAGACAAAAGAACTAATTGATTTTGCCATAACGAACGGTAAAAATGTGAGTAGTACACTATCACAATTGGATTTGCTTATTCAGGAAGTTTCAAGAGCCGTGCAAAATCAGAAGGATATAATCGATTCAATGAAATCGGTAATAGGGAATGAATTTATTAAACAAACAGGAAAAATAAACGGATACCTTGATGAAATAGAATTTCTGATTGATAAAAATAAAGAATATATTAGCGAAATAAGAAAATTGAGTAATATAGAACCGCCGAAAATAAGACGAAGCGCAATAGCACAGAAGCATGTATTTAGGTATTATGTGGGTGGAAAACCGAGAACACTGCTTCCATATATGAGTGGAGATGCCACCAGCTCATCGTACCTGTATCCCGCGGTAATGGGGCTTACTCAGTATTCAAAGGGGGTAAACATTTTCCCATCTATCGCGAAGGGATGGGATATAAGTACGGATGGAAAAACGATTACTTTCGATTTGAGACAAGATGTCCGTTTTCATAACGGTAAACCACTAACAGCTGAAGATGTGGAGTTTACGCTATATAAAATTGCGTCTTCTTCGAATTATTTCCAAATCGTACATATAAAAGGGGTAGAAGATTATTACAATAAGAATTCATCGGAAATCGCGGGAATCAATGTCATCAATAAGTACACGATTAAGATAGAATTGGTCAGGCCGTATATGCCCATATTTCAAAACCTGGCGGTTGCATCTCTCGGAATCGTACCGTTGAATGAGGATATATATATTAAGAATGATATGAAAGCGAGAAAAGTTGTGAGCTGCGGTCCTTTTAAAACCGTCGAATTTAATGATGATTTTATTAAATACGAATCGTTTAAGGATTTTTTTGCAGGGCAATCGTTTATTGATAAACTGGTTGCCTATGTAAAATTAGGAGAGAATCAAAAAACGTATGATATGTTTGTTAACGGGGAATTGGATTACATTGATCTTTCCGGTAAGAATCTAAAAAAGATATCCGAAGATAAAAAATACGTGCCCTTTGTGGTTAAAACGTATGATATAAGCACGCAATACCTCGGTTTTAATATGAAGACCGAAGGACCTTTTAAGAATAAATTATTGAGAATGGCTGCCGCTTATATCGTTGACAGAGAGAGATATCTGAAAGATGTTATGAAATCTGTCAGTATTCCGGCAAAAGGTATATTTCCACCCAGCATGGCTGTATACAATCAAAAATTGAAAGGTTATTATTATGATGAGGAGAGGGCGATATCTCTTGCCAGGCAAGCCGGCTTCGGTCCGGGGACAAAGGAGAAAGCGGTTATTACAATGTCCGGTACGGAAAAAGAAGCACAGGATAGGTACAAATTCTTCAGGGAAGCATTTCTAAAGATAGGTATCGAGCTGGAACTCAAGGTATATCCGTGGGCTAAATTTTTAGAGAGAGTGCACAGAGGTCAGAGTGAGGTTTTTACATTGGGATGGAGTGCCGATACGGCAGATCCGGATAATTTCCTATTCCCACTTTTCTATTCGAAGAACAAAGGTGAGCCCGGAAATACTTTCTATTACGAAAACAAAAAGGTTGATAAGCTCATTCTTGATGGTATGGCTGAAAGGGATCCTGTTAAGAGGATACGGATTTACAGGGATGCGGAAAAGATGATACTTGAAGATGCTCCTCTCATCCCCCTATCTTACGGTTTGAATTACGGCATTTTTCAACCGTATGTAAAAAATACCTTTTTGCACCCCTTATCCATATTCAGACCGAACTATTTTTGGTACGATAAATAGAGGTATGTATGAAAAAGAAAAGCGATAAGAAAGAATTAAAACAGTTTCTGATTTTCACCGTTGCCGAAAAGCAGTTCACCATTGAACTCGATTATATTACCGAAATAGGTGAGTATCTCGATATAATGGTTGTTCCGCGGGCAAAGAAATATGTCCTTGGGGTCATAAACCTGAGAGGGATAATAGTCCCTGTAATTAGTTTAAGAAAAAGGTTCAAGTTAAGTGAAGATAAAATCACAAAAGATACGGGATTGATTTACATAAAAAAAGATGATGTAATGTATGGAATATTGGTGGATAAGATAGAAGGAATAGAAAAAATATCCAGTGATAAGATAGGAGAGGTGCCTAAGATATTTAAGGAAAATATCGATATAGCATATTTCAAAGGAATGTTTGAGTTAAACAAGCAGAAAATAATAATACTCAATACCGATTCGATTTTTGAGTAATTTAAGGAGGATATATGGATACCAGGGTACTAATTGTGGATGATGCTTTATTCATGAGAAGAATGTTGAGAGACATCTTGGAGAAAAACGGATACATTGTTTGCGGTGAAGCCAATAACGGCAGGGAAGCTGTCGAGAAGTATCAGGAGTTGAATCCCGATCTGGTTACGATGGATATTATAATGCCGGATATGAGCGGAATAGATGCCGTTAAGGAGATAATGTCAATAGACTCCAATGCGAGAATTCTGATGGTAAGTGCAATGGGACAGCAGAGTCTCGTAGTTGAGGCTATACAAGCCGGAGCAAAGGATTATGTTGTAAAACCGTTTCAGGCGGCGAGAGTTATAGAAGCGGTAGAGAGGATACTGAGGAAATAGAATCTATGGATATGGAGCAATACGAAGAGATCTTCCGTGAAGAAGCTTCCGGAATATTGGAATCTATCTCTCTTGATATTATTGCCCTTGAGAAAGGTGACGAGGAGAAATTAGAAGAGCTTTTCAGAAATATTCATACCCTTAAAGGGATGGCTGCTTCAATGGGGTATGAAGATATGGAGACACTATCGCATAAGATGGAAGATTTGCTTTCAAATGTGAGAGAGGGTAAATACGAAGTGAATTCTAATTTCATTGATCTTATGCTGAAGTGCAGTGATATGCTCCAAACGCTTTTTGAGAATACATTCGGGAAAAAGAAAAAAATTGATATATCTGGCATAACAGGTAAAATAGATAAATTCAGCGGAACAAAAAAGAATACCGCTAAGGTTAGGGTTAAAAATAAAGATAAAGATAATGGTAATGCCGTGTATACGGCAAAAATCCTTATAGGCGGTGCCCCCGAATTCAAAGGGGTTAGAGCGGCTGTCATTTATAAAGAAATGTCGGAACATGGAAATATAGTATCATCTACTCCCGGTTACGAAAAATTGATTAACGGTGAATTTGATAACACATTTATGGTGGATATCGAAACCGAGCTATCTTCGGCAAAGTTAAAGGAAATTTTAGAAGATATGCTCGATGTTGAAAAAGTCGAAGTTAGGAGAAGTAAGATTAAGAGCAAAACGCCTCCGAGAGAAAAAGAGATGAACCCCAAGGAGGTTTCCATTAAACAGGGTATTGAAAAACAGGCGAAGGGTCCTGTTTATGTTCGAGTTAAAATGGATAAATTGGATGAACTCCAAAATCTTATTGCAGAGCTTATAATAACAAAAAGTGCTTTTAATGAGTATATGAACACAAAGAATCAATCGATGCTCGATGACGCCATACAGAAAATTTCAAGGCTTATATCCTCTCTTCAGGACGAGGTAGGAAATATGAGAATGGTGCCGTTGGAAGAAATATTTAATAAATTTCCGCGTTTTGTTAGAGATGGTGCTAAAGAATTAGGAAAGGATATTAATTTTGTTGTTAAAGGGGAACAAATCGAAATTGATCGTTCGTTGATAAGCGGAATATACGATCCCATTTTACATCTCTTGAAGAATTCTATGGACCACGGTATCGAATCTCCCGAAATCAGGAAAAAAGCCGGGAAGAATGTGACGGGGTTAATTGAATTGAAAGCTCGCAGGGAGAAAAACAATGTTGATATAGAAATATTCGATGACGGACAGGGAATCGATACGGATAAGGTAAAAGAAAAAATTTTTGAGAAGGGATTGCTTGGCGAAGAAGAAGCTGATAATTTGACGGAACAGGAACTGTTTAATTATATAAAATTAGAAGGTTTTAGTACATCAAGCAGTGTTACGAAATTTTCAGGAAGAGGCGTTGGGATAGATGCCGTTGATAAGATGGTAAGACGACTGGGTGGGCATCTATTTATCGATTCAAAGAGGGGGCATTGGACTAAAATTACAATAAGATTACCGCTCACGCTTTCCATAATAAAGACTATGATCGTATCGTGTAATAATGCTTTTTACGCAATTCCTCTCGAGAACATACAGGAGACGGTTGATATATATTCCAACAGGATAAACAGCATTCATAAACAGGAAGTTACTGTACTACGCGATGATGTGTACCCTGTTATCAGGTTGAGAAACGTTATCAATGCTAATGAGATTAATATCGGGGAGGTCTTGCAGGGGATTGTTGTGGGAGATGGTGCATCCAGGGCAATTTTAATAGTGGATAACTATGAAACGCAAATTGAGATTGTTGTCAAAAATCTACCTTCGATTTTCGATAATGTTGATATATATAGCGGGATTTCAATACTGGGCACAGGAAAAATGGCATTGATATTGGATATAAATAATCTTATATAACAGCAAGGAGTGCATATGGATTTTATAAATTTGGAAAGTATTCAGCTGGATGGAATAAGGGAGATCGCAAATATCGGGAGTGGTCACTCTGCCAGCGCTTTATCTCAGATTGTCGGGCATAAGGTTATGATAAATGTACCTGAGGTAAGGATAATTCCGGTGGAAAAGATATCCACGCTATGGGAGAACCCCAATGAAATCATAACGGGAATATTACTCGACTTTCTCGGGGATATTACCGGCAAAACCCTCCTTTTATTTACTAAAAACGATGCGAAGTATATGGTTGACATTATGTTAGGAAGAGAAACCAGCGATGCGATGTTATTCGGAGAGATGGAACAGTCATCGCTGAAAGAGATTGCGAACATCGTAGTATCGGCGTATTTGAGCGCCCTGGGAACGTTTTTGGAACTAATGGTTGTCCCTTCTGTTCCGGCACTTGTAATAGATGATGCTGCCAGTGTTCTTACATCGGCATATCTTTCCGGTGATACGGATAATATCGATACGGTATTTTGCATTAAAACACAATTCGAATTCGTCCAGGGAGAAAAAATCCTCGAGGGGTACATGCTATTCCTTCCCGATACGGATTCCTTAAAGACAATTCTAAAGGCATTGCATTTGGATTAATATGGCAAATATTAGTGAAACCGAACGGAAAATCCTTCAAAGTTTTGCATCCAAAATAAATCGGAATGATGCAGGGGCGCACAATAATCTTGCTGTTGTATACTATAACAAGGGGATGTATGACGAAGCTATTCAAATGTTTCAAAAAGCATTGGAAATAGACCCGAAATTTACACTTGCCCGAAATAATTTGGAGACGATACTAAAGAAAACCGGTTATTACGAAAAAATACTGAGTACATATGAGGGAAAATTAAAAAGCGATCCTCAAAACCTGGATTTGAGAATGCAACTTGCCAATGTCTATAAGAATATAGGGAAATATGTTCAGGCAATCGAGCAGTATCAGAAAATAAAGAAATTGAATCCTTCAAATACCGATGCATATATCTGGTCGGGATACTGCTACAAAAATCTCGGGATGTACAGTGAAGCGTTGAGAAATTTTGAGAAAGCTGTCTCTTTGGGAGCAATTGATGATAAACTATTTACTATGGCGGGGGAAACATACTACAATATCGGTTTGTTGGACAGAGCCATTGCGAGTTTTAAGAAAGCAATCGAACTAAACCCGAATAACAGTGAAGCACACTACCTTTTGAGTTTCGTGTACGGTGAAAAAGGAGATATAGAGTCGGCAAAGACGGAATCATCGATAGCCTCCAAGCTGAATCCAAGTTACACAAAGGGGGAGGCTAATTTACAGATAGAGCAGGCGGGGAAGAAAACCTACAAGGAGATGCTTGAGGAGGGGGAACAAATATTACAAACCACTCCGGATTCTTTTCTAAGTCACTTCAATGTCGGAATCGGTTTCCGAAACAAAGGTCTTTTTCAGGAAGCTTTGCGGGAGTTCAATAAAGCTCTTAAAGATGCCCCTGACACCCCCATGGTTTACACTCAGTTGGGAGAAATATACCTTTTACTCGGTAAATTTGAAGAGGCAATAAAATATTACGAAAAGGCTCTGAATTCGGATCCCAATTCCTCCAAGGCGTATAACGATATGGGAGTCGCATACCACAGATTAGGGGGTATAGAAAAAGCGATAGAGTATTACAATAAAGCGGTGGAAATAGATCCCGAATATGTTCTAAGTTACTCAAATATAGGTGTTGCACTTGCCCATGAGGGGAAATTTGTCGATGCCGGGATTTACTTCGAAAAAGCGATAGATATAGGTCCTTCTTACCCCGACTCGTATCTGAACTATGCTATTTTATTGATTGAGCAGGAAAATTACAAACGGGCTGAAGAGATGATAAAAAAGACCCTTGAATTGAAAGATAAATACCCGTATGCATACAATATTCAAGGAGTGATATACCTTAAAAGAAAAGATATAAAAAATGCTATAAAATCATTTTCAAAAGTCCTTTCCCTGGATCCGAATATTACAGATGCAAAGTACAACCTCGGGTTTGCGTATTCTCAAATCGGAGAATTTAGCAGATCATTGAAAATAATGCAGGAAGCGATGAAGGAGTCACCCTATTATTCGAGTTATCAATACAAACTCGGTATCGATTTTTATGCGGATAAGCTTGATATTCTTATTCCCAATACGCTTGAGGGAGAAGAAAAGGAAGTGGACCTCGGAACGGAAGAGGGGAAGGGTCTCATTGATAATCTCTTTGAATCCCCGGTAGCGGTGAAAGAGGAAGAAGAAAAACCGGATTTTCAGGAAGAATTTGCAAAAATAGACGCTAAAATTAAAGAAAACAATGTTGATGAAGCCCAGAATATGGCCATTGAGCTGTTTCATCGCTACCCCGAAGAGGAAGAGACGATAAAAAAGGCTGCTGAAATATACCGATTGAAAGGATTGTACGGGGAAGCTCTCGAATTTTATGATAAGGTTCTAAAGAAAAAACCAGATGATAAAGAAGCCGTTCTTGGAAGCGTAAGTATATTTATGGAAAAAGGAGATTCAGGTAATGCCAGGGAACGACTTAACGAATTTATAGCAAAATTCCCCGATGATCCGAATGCCAATCTTATGTCGGGGAAAGTTTTTGTTGCAAACAACAATTTTGACAGGGCAATAGAATCGTTTAATCGGGTTTTGTCTTCGGACGGGAATAACTATGAAGCCCTTTATAATATGGGACTGGCATATTTGGCGAAAAATGATATTGAAAATGCAACAATGTTCATGGAAAAGGCTTTAAAAATTAAACCTGACGACTCTACTGTCAATTTTCATATGGGACTTATTAAATATTTGACGGATGATTACGAGAGTGCCGAGAGTTATCTTAAAAGAGCCATTGAAATTGAGCCGACCAACATTAAAGCGTTAAATACGCTCGGCGAAATGTACACAAAACAAAATAAATCTCCCGAAGCTAAGGATATTTATGAGAAATTAATTGATTTGAAGCCGGGGAATTTGGATTATTGGTATAATTACGGTAAAATCCTATATGGTACGGGTGATAAGGCAAAAGCTGCGGATGCGTTTAACTCGATAATAAATATCGATAAAAATTATGCAAAGGCATACGCTGCTCTCGGTTATCTGTTTGCAGAGGACAATATGATAGAGAAATCCATAGAGATGTGGTCGGAAGCCAAAGAGATTACGAGCGATAAGAAGTTGACACAACGTCTCGAACGCAATTTGGAAACCGCGAGAGAGTGGATTTCCATAATCACGGAAGGATTTTAATGGCAATTACCGGTAGTATCAAAGAGTTAAATATTGTCGATATATTGCAGATGCTATCCCTATCACAGAAAAGCGGTAGATTTAAAATTGTAAACACCATAGATAATGACACTGCGTATCTCTATATCAATGTGGGAAGAATAGTACTGGGATACCTTTCATCGAGAGATATAAAGTCAAAATTGCTTGAAAGACTAAATAGTGATTCGGACATAAAGGAATATGGAGATAAATATCATGAGATGCTCCTGGGGGATTTTTTAAGGTTGATTGTGAAGGATGGCGTTTGTTCGGCTGTTTATATGAAGGATCTTTTAACGAAAGAAATACAATCGGTTATTTATCGTATCTTCAAATGGAGTGAGGGGACCTTCTCCTTCGATGAATCGGATGTGGGAAGGGAATTCCTTCTTGATCTGTTACCTTCCGTTAGAATCGAAAATGTAATTATGGAAGGTTCGAGACAAATTGATGAGTGGAGTGTTATCAACTTGAAAATCAAATCCTTATCGGATGTTGTGGTTCTTGACATGAAATCGGAAGATATTAATACGATTAACCTTACGCCAAGAGAATGGATGATAATTTCCTATATCAACGGAGAGAGAAGTGTTCAGGATATAATAGATATTGCAGGCGATGAATTTGAAACGGCTAAGACGATATACGGGCTACTTACCGCCGGTATATGCAAATTGATTTCCGAATCGAGAAAATCTCCGTTACATAAAAGATCAATTATTAAACTTATAGACAGCGGAAAATTTAATGAAGCTCTTAAAGCCATAAAGAACAGACGGAACAATAACAAGAACGATTCACTATTGATAGAAGCTGAAATATTTTGGAAAACGGAGCAATATGATCTTGCTATTAAGAACTATGAAACTTATTTGAACGAGGTAGAAAATTCACCTTCCATCATATACGATTTGGCACTATGCTATGTGTTCGCGGGGAATATTGAAAAAGCTCACTTACTTATTGGGAAAATTAACACTGAAGATATAGGATTTGAAATGATTGATAAAGTTGAACAACTCAAAGATTCAATCGATAAAATCTGGGACATGAAGAACGATAGAATCCCGATTTATAAAAGGATAGAATATGACGGAACAGAATGAATTGCTTGCCAATGATCCCGGGAGCTTGTTTATTGCACAACTTGCTCAAATGTATATCGATAATGGTTTAATAGACGAAGCCATAGGGATGTGTGAGCAGACTTTAAAAGCGTATCCTGAGTATGACGAATGCAGAATTATCCTGTTGAAGGCATACAGGATAAAAGATAATTTCGAAAAATTCATCGTCCATTATGAGTACCTGCAAAAAAACGCTCCCTCAGTCTCTCTGGATGAATTTAAAGAATATCATGACAAGCATTTTGAAAAAGAAGAAACTGTGGAAATAAGTAAAGAGGGGAAAACTGAGATTACTCCCGAAGAAAATCAACCGGAAAAAGTACATGAGCTTGATAATAACATCAGCATAATCGATAATATAGAGAAATTAATCGAAGACGAGATTAAAAATCTTCCCAATGTAATAGGCGTAATAGTGTCCGACGACACAGGTATTCCCATAGCTTCTCATTTCCAGATGGATATGGATGTGG
>JAACEC010000099.1 GCA_011682715.1 Pseudomonadota bacterium | reverse complement strand
ATGAGGAGATTCGTTTCCAGATATCGGCCGACCACACTCCTTATGATATTGATTATGTCCTGGGCGTCTTAAAACAGTATAAAGAAACGCACTAAATTTCATCCATTTTGGGGAGAGGGGAACGAAGGTAAATATGGAGAATAATGAACTTATACGTAAGTTTCACAAGAAAGCTGCTATTGATCTTTTTAATTACATCCGGTCTCTCATGGACAAAGAGGTGCGGAGTAAAGAGGAGAAGGAGTATTATATTGCCCCTGACTGCATTGCACGGAGGACGAAATTTTGGACGAAGAAAATAAAGAAGGTTCTTGAACAGTAGAAGTCCAAACATCAGGGAATAGTGATATCGATGTTGAGATTGGGACACTTCAATTACCTCCATGAGGCAGGTTTACCGATAAAAATAGAGAAATAGGTAAACACAAGAAATGGTTTTTTATAAGTAATCATCACATTCTATTTTAGCTGAGCATCGCAGGTATGGGCAATTCATGAATTGTCCATACAATAATTTATTGATGGAATGTCCTAATTTATTATATATGATATTTTCAAATTGTGACATAATATATTATTAAAAACCTTTACAAAATTGTTCAATTGTCGTAATATATTTTAATCGGTAGGAGGTTATATGAGAAAATTTATACTTGTTTTAGCCCTTGTTATTCCTTTAACACTAGCATACTCTTCCCCATTGCTAAAGAACCCCGTAATTTCACTGGACGGTAAGAAATTACTCTTTGCCGCCCACGGAGATATTTACGAAGGTAGTATTGGCGGGGGAAGGGCATATTCCATTACGAATAATGCCGCTTATGATGGGTCTGCTGTATACAGTAAAGATGGAAATTATATAGCATTTTCGTCGGATAGGAATGGAATTTCACGAAAAGTATATGTTTACGATAGAAAAGGTGACTCGATTTATCAGGTGACATTCGGCAGAGGATACGACTATCCGTTATTTTTTGATCATGGCAAAATAGTCTTTCTCTCAAGATACCGTGATTACGGCAATTTTATCTTCAGTGTGCCCTTAAAGGGGGGCATCCCTGTTAAGTTCTTCTACGGCAAGGCAACGAATATGGATGCCAATGATAGATATATAGCTTACGAATACGGCTACATAGGGAGACACAGATACAAATACAAAGGTAGCGCAGGATATGATATTTTCCTAAAAGTAAGGAACTCCAAGACACCTGTAAAAAAGATCACAACATATAAGGGAAACGACATAAAGCCGAAAATCAGAGGGTTCCACATATATTACATATCATCAATGAAGGGGAATAAATACGATATCTACAGATACGATATCAGAACCGGAAAAATAGATAGAGTAACGAAAGAACCACACAATATATATGCATTCGATGTGTCGAAAGACGGTAAAATATTGGTGTTCGAAGAGGATTATACATTATACAAAATGTCTTCACCTGACGGTAAACCTGTAAAGTTGAATTTCTCAATTTCTCCTGACATGGCAAAGGGGGAAACATATTTTAAGGAAATCGATAAGGTAAAGGGATATGCTGTTTCCCCTATAAATGACAGTCTCTTTGCAATAAATGCGTATGGCGAGATATTTTTGTACTATCCCGGAATTTTAAATAATAATTTGACAAATTCCCCATATTGGGATAAAGCCCCTAAATTAAACAAAGACGGCTCGATCTATTTTGTTTCCGACAGAAGCGGTTATTTTAATATATATAAGACGGATACGTTGGGCAATACAAAGATGATAACAAATGATACGCTTCCAGAGCGGATTAGATATGTCTCGGACAAGAACAACGAAAAAATAATTTATACGACTCCGCTCGCCTTATACATAACAGATAACGGAAAAACAACAAAACTGGACAGCGGCTCAATATACGACATTGTTCTCTCTCCTCATGAACGATACATTGCCTATTCAAAATTAAATAGAGACGGGCAATCCTACAGTGTCAGCAATATTTATGTTTATGACACCCAAGATGGGAAAGTTCACAGATTAACAACTCAGGGATACAATGCAAGTCCCGTTTCTTTCTCGAAGAATAGCAAAAAACTCTACTTCACTTTAAACTATAACATTCGCAGATTGGAATATTACAGTGATCTGCATGTTCTTGATCTTACAAAACCTGAGGCACTTTATAAAAAATTGATTATTGAGAAAAGGAATGGAAAGAAAAAGGAAGATAAAGAGAAAAAGGATGTAGATATTGTCTATAAAAACATTAATGCGAGAAGCAGACAGATTACACACTTTAAACACCTGAGTTATGCAATTCCCTCATTTGACAGAACATTCATAATTGTTGCTGTTCCTAACTATAAAAGTTTATACTTCTATAAGATTAATTTGAAGAAAAAAGACGGCGTTTACAATTACAAGCCGAAATATCTCCTTAAGGTTTCCAATTCGAGTAGAAACGGGGTTAGCAATATCAGTTTATCTGAAGATGGAAAATTTCTATACTATATCTCACATGACAAACTTTTTTCTGTAAATATTTCCTCAAAGTCACCCGAACCGGTATCATTTTCTTATAATTTGAAAATAGATAAAAAGAAATATTACAGGGAGCTGTTCAATGCAGCATGGTTGATGTTGCATGATTACTTTTACGATCCGGGATACCACGGGTTGAATTGGAATAATGAGAAGAAAAAATATGAGCCTCTTATGAATAGAGTCAACGATATCGGTACGCTAAGCAATATCGTCTACAATATGATAGGAGATCTAAATGCATCTCATACGGGTTTTTATCCTTCTGATGAAGGTGAAGAGCAAAGCTACGGCGATCTTGGCATCCGATATACGATTAGAAATTATTATCCGTATGTTACAAAAATTTACGCCAAAGGTCCCTGTGACAAAGAAAATGTAAGAATTAAAACGGGAGACTATATCGTAAGCATTGATGGAAACGATTTGAAGGATAAAGACCCCGCCGAGTTTCTTTTGAATAAGGTAAATAAGAAGGTAACCGTTGGGGTCAGGAAATATATAAAGGGGAAGACCAGGAAATATGCGGTTGTTCCCGTTTCCGGTTGGACGACCTATAACCTTATGTATAACGACTGGGTGAGACATGAGGAGCATATCGTCGATTCTCTCAGTCACGGAGAACTCGGTTACATTCATATTAGAGGTATGGGCAATAGTTCCTACTATAAATTTCTCAATGAGATACTATTTAAGTACAGCAATAAAAAGGGATTGGTTCTCGACGTGAGAGGTAACGGCGGCGGATTTTCCCACGATTACTATATAACATTCTTTATGAAAAAACCCTATATGTACACGAAGGACAGGTATGAAAAGAAATATGCAACACCTCTCTTAACATGGGCAAAACCGGTTGATCTCCTGATTAACGAAAAATCATTTTCAAATGCAGAGATGTTCCCCTATTCCTTCCGTCACATGGGGATTGGGAAATTGATTGGTGTTCCCACTGCTGGCGGTGTAATCGGAACGTATGACATAAAGTTATTCGACGGAACGGGATTTCGTCTGCCGGAACAATCAATTATGAGATATAATGGTGTCAATTTCGAGAATCATGCGGTACAGCCGGATATTTATGTAGAAAATCCGCCTGAAGATCTCCTCTACAACAGGGATAGTCAGTTGGAGAAGGCGGTGGAATACTTGATGTCGCAAATTAAGGGGCGTTAAAATGGTTTTCGGTGAGTTTATAACAGTTGATACAAACGGGTTTTCCGACATTATAAACATAACGGACAAAGTGCAAGATGTGGTGCATAAGTCGAAAATTGAAGCGGGGATTGTAAACATTTTTGTAACGGGTTCCACTGCATCAATATCGACAATAGAGTTTGAACCGGCACTCGTTGAGGACTACAAAGAGCAAATCGACAGACTTATCCCCCATGACCTTAAAACAAGGCACTCGGAAACTTGGGGAGACGATAACGGATTCTCACACATCAGGGCAACTCTCATGGGGCCTAGTATTGTTGTTCCGATTTCCAATGGGCGGCTCGTTCTCGGCACATGGCAGCAAATTGTCGTGGTAGATCACGATAATAGGCACAGAAATAGAAAAATATTTGTTCAGTGCATGGGAGAATAGTTAATAGATACTTTTTAGGATAGTTTCAGCGGTTTTTTGCCATGTGAATGTAGAAGCTGTTGAATAGGCATTGTCTTTTAGTGCCGTAAGTTCGGAAAAGTTGTTATATGCGTATTCAAGAAGTTCCGATAGCTTTTTAACCGAAGGCTTTTGCATTTGTGCTCCCCTTGCTTTTTCTCCATACTGTATGCTGTCTGTTCTGATGGGAACAGAATCAATAACAAGGGCATTATGACGGTTTACGAACTCACACTCACCGCTCCAACATGTTGTAATTACCGGTTTTTTCATAACCATTGCCTCAAGAATTGATAGACCGAACCCTTCCGAATATGAAGGTTGAACAACAACATCCGAAGAGGCAATCAAATCTGCAATATCATTGTCGTTCATTATGCTGTAATCGATTGTTATATTATCTGTTCCTTTGATAAGTGATTCAATATTTCCAATTTCCCATGGTTTCAGATGTTGCAGATCCGGCTTGTATGTAAATTTCATATGAAGCGTGACATCTGTTTTATTTTCAAAAACATTTTTAAATGCTTCGATTAATTCAAGCACCCCCTTTCTGTAATGCGGTGTTCCGACAAATAAGAATTGAAATAAACTGCTTGATATAACATTCCGAGGTGTAAAAACGGATCTGTTGACACCAAAGGGAGCAACGATAATTTTCTTTTTTACACCGCTATTTGTAAGAACCTCTCTGCAAAAATGTGAGGGGACAAATATAGTATCGATGTACTTGTTTAAAG
>JAACEC010000098.1 GCA_011682715.1 Pseudomonadota bacterium | reverse complement strand
TGCTTGATACTATTACGTGCGTTTAATATCGCATCCTCGACAATCTTGTTTCCCGCAGTAGTTGCCGTTACATCGAGAGCATCGATAATAGCTACACCGGAAGATTGAAGTGTTGCAAGGGTTCTTGCAAATCTTGCTATGGATTGTTTTAATGTTAAATCTCCGAAAACAGGATATTTCAACGACATTTTATCGAAAAAATACAGCCCCTGTTTCGTCTTTTTGGCAAATCTTAGACCTTGCCAGATACCAACTATTATAATAGTCAGTAACAACCAATCTGCTTTTAGAAAATTACTTAACCATAAAACCGATTTGGTAGGTCCGGGTAGCTGAGCTCCGAAACCGGTGAACATCTTTGCGAAAACAGGAATAACAAAAATCATAAGGATAGCTATGGCAGCTACAAGAACTATGGTGATAACGGCCGGGTAAATCATAGCTCCTTTGATTTTAGCTTTTAATGCCATATCTTTCTCAAGATATGTGGCAAGTCTCGGAAGTGTAGTATCAAGAGCACCTCCCTGTTCTCCCGCTTTCACCATATTGATGTATAGTTGCCCGAAGACATCTTTGTGGTGCTCCATAGCTTCTCCCAATTGGGCACCGCCTTCCATATCATTAATCAAATCCTGCAGCAGATTCTTCATTCCTTTGTTTGTCACCTGATCTCTCTGGACTTTAAGAGCTTCCATCATATTTAAACCAGCAGTGAGCATCGTTGCGAACTGTCTCGTAAAAATCGCAATGTCTTTCATCGCGACTTTTGGTTTTCCGAAAGAAATGTTCCCTGATAAGAAAGATTTCGGTTTTTCCTTAACGGAAAGAGGAATAATATTCATTTCCCTTATTTTAAGAGATGCATCACCCTCGTTTTCCGCCTGAATTTCCCCTGCTTTTACCTGCCCATCCCTTGTTCTCGCTTTGTATACATAAGTGGTCATATTGTGGCCCCCTGTTTAAGTTCTCGCATGTTCGGCTATCATTTTCTCTAATTCTTCCACATTTCTCGAATATGATAACGCATTTTCAAGAGATATCTGCCTTTGCATATACAGATCGTATAAAGACTGATTCATGGTTTGCATACCGTATTTTCTCCCTGCCTGTATCAAACTGTATATCTGGTGTACTTTATCGTCTCTTATCAAAGCTTTTATTGCCGGTGTTGCCACCATTACTTCAAGAGCAAGAGCCCTTCCTCCTCTTATTTTCGGTATAAGAGATTGAGTTACGACCGCTATTAGAACAAATGCTAACTGAGCTCTTACCTGTGATTGTCTGTTCGCCGAATGAGCGTCAACAAGACGTGAAATCGCTTCCGCAGCCGAATTGGTGTGAAGCGTTGCAAATGTCAGATGCCCGGTTTCTGCAATTGTTAGAGCGGCGTCCATAGTCTCGAGATCCCTCATCTCTCCTATAAGCACAATATCCGGATCCTGCCTTAAAACATACTTAAGTGCATTCCCGAAACTTTTTGTATCACTCCCTACTTGCCTTTGATTTACAATACATTTTTTGTGCCTGTATAAATATTCGATAGGATCTTCTACGGTCACAATATGAGAGTGTCTTTCGGCGTTAAGTTTGTCAATCATTGTTGCAAGTGTGGTTGATTTTCCGCTTCCCGTAGGTCCCGTAACGAGTAGCAACCCCTTCGGTTTATTACATAAATCCGCTATATTGGAAGGCAACCCTAACTCCTTAAAAGATTTAATTTCATAGGGAATAACTCTTATAGCCATTGCAACCGCGCCTCTTTGCATGAATACATTACCTCTAAATCTCGACAGTTTGGGAATACCAAAAGATAAGTCAAGTTCGTGCTCCATTTCAAATTGCTTTTTCTGTTGATCATTCAGTACGCTATAGGCAATGTTTTTTGTCATTTCCGGAGTTAATCTCGGATAATCGGTTGCGGGAGTAAGCTCCCCGTCTATTCTGAACATAGGATACGCACCGGTTGTCAGATGTAAATCGGATCCTCCTCTTGCAATTAACTCCGATAGAAGTTTATTAATGGATATCTTATTGTCATCATCCATTGATGCATTGTAATTCAAATTGTCCGGCATTTTTCCTCCTGTTTATATTATTCTTCTATACCCGTTTCTCTGATTATTTCTTCGATCGTTGTTAATCCCTTCTTTACTTTCAGCAAGCCATCTTCCTGCAATGTGCGGAATCCCTCCTTTCTTGCCGCATCCCTTAGCTCATCCGTGGATGCATTTTTAAGAATGAGTTCTCTTATATCGGACGTAATATCAAGAACTTCGGTAATTGCTACCCTGCCCTTATATCCGGTTCCTCCGCAAACGGGACATCCTGCTCCTTTATATACAGGCTTTCCTTCGAAAATTGCAGGGTCAATATGTGCTTCTCTTAACATTCTATCATCGGGCATGACTTCGACCTTACAGTTACTACATACACGTCTCACAAGACGCTGCCCCTGGATTAAATTTAAAGAAGCGGATAGCAAGAACGGTTCTATCCCCATATCTATTAATCTGTTTACGGTGCTCGGAGCATCGTTCGTATGAATTGTACTCAAAACGAGATGTCCTGTCAAGGCTGCTCTTATTGCAATTTGCGCTGTTTCAGAGTCACGAATCTCTCCTACCATTACAATATCCGGTCCCTGCCTGAGAAATGCTCTTAATGCCTCAGCAAATGTGAATCCTATGGAAGGATTAACCTGAACCTGGTTTATACCGAATAAATTATATTCTACAGGATCCTCCGCAGTTAATATTTGAACATCGGGATTGTTTAACCTATTCATAGCACTGTACAAAGTCGTTGATTTCCCGCTTCCCGTAGGACCTGTGACAAGAACGATACCATATGGTTTTTCTATTGCATTATTAAATTTCTTGAGATTATCTTCTTCAAAACCCATATCTCTCATATCAAGCATTAAACTCGATTGGTCAAGAATACGCATTACGACCTTTTCACCGTTAATAACAGGTATTATGGAAACACGTATATCAATGGGATTTTTATCAACATTAACTCTGATTCTACCGTCCTGAGGACGCCTCCTCTCGGTAATATCAAGATTAGCCATTGTCTTAATTCTTGCAACAATTGCAAATCTTTTACTGACATCCGGTTTTAAAACTTCACGTAATACTCCATCGATTCTGTATCTGACCCTGAATAGTTTTTCATACATTTCTATGTGAATATCACTTGCCTCTTTTCTAACTGCATCGGCAATAATGAAATTTACATAATTGACAATCGGTTTACTGTTTTGATTAAGTCGACCTATATCAACTTCTTGCTCAAATTGCATTGTTTTAAGATCATTCTCGTCAAATTCGCCTGAAAATTCATCGCCCAGCAAATCATCACCTATATCGATTTCCTCTTCGTCTATCGTCTGAAGATCCGTTCCAATCTCCTCGTAATATTCTTCAATTGCACTTTTAATCTCTTCCGCCGGTGCAATTACGGGGTTCACCTGGCATCCGGTCGCAAACTTTACCTCTTCTATGGCATCCATATCATCCGGGTTGCTCATGGCAAGAGTCAAAACCTTACCGATCTTTTTTACCGGGAATACTTGGTTTCTGTAAACGAGATCCTTCGGTAACAGGTTAGTTACTTCATTGTCAACAAGAATCGAACGTAAATCGATAAACGGAACATGATATTGATTGCTTAGAAAATTCATCAGTTCCGATTGTGTTATGAAACCGAGTCCCACTAAAATGCTCCCCAACTTTCTACCTGTTTCTTCCTGTATTCCGAGAGCCCTTTTTAGCTGTTCTTCATTTATCAACCCCTCTTTAAGTAGTAACAAACCGAGTTTTGATTTTTTCTTCATCGTATTGAGGTTTCCTTTATTACATTTTCGATATCGGTAACTCCCTCTTTTAATTTCTCCACGGCAGCTTCTCTAAGCGATAACATCCCTTCCTTTACGGCAATTTTATGCAACTCATCAGTTGATTTACGTTCCAGAATGGCTTCTCTGATTTTTGAAGTCACCTGTAATATCTCAAAAATACCTACCATTCCCTTGTACCCCGTATTCATACAAGTTTTACAACCCTTTCCTTTATAAAATTTCACACCCTTTAAAGAATCGGGATCTATGGAAGCCGCCTTTAAGACACTGGGATCAACATCAACCTTATATTTACAGTTGTTACAGATTTTTCTAATCAACCTTTGAGAAATTACGAGATTTAATGTAGAAGCCATAAGAAACGGTTCTACTCCCATATTAACTATTCTTATCACAGTCGCGGCTGCACCATTTGTATGCATCGTGCTTAAAACAAGGTGACCTGTAAGTGATGCTCTAATGGCTATCTCTGCGGTTTCCTTATCACGGATTTCTCCAACCATTATCACATTGGGATCCTGTCTTAAATACGCTCTCAGTGC
>JAACEC010000009.1 GCA_011682715.1 Pseudomonadota bacterium | reverse complement strand
ATAAATTGGATCGGACTTGGTTTTACCCATTATGACCCTGATAATAACAGGGATGAGGGAGTGGATCTCTTTGGGAAGTTAACCAAATTGCATATCGTTTACCAACCTGCCGATGCTCCTCTTCTTCAAAACGGTGCAGTTTTACCGGACAGCGGAGATACAAATACATTGTTTAAATTTTCAGTTGATTATGTCGATTCAACCGGATATGAACCGGATACTGCAATAGTTGTAATTGATGGCTCTACTAACATACCTCTCACATTGGCATCGGGTAATGCCACAAATGGTACATACAGTGTTAAAACAACATTAAGTGATACGGGACTTCATAATTATTATTTCAGGTTCGTCAATAGTTACGGCAATGTTGTAACATACCCCGGCAATGCACCTGCAGTCAGTTTGACAGGTCCTTATGTGGGATACGGTCTCGGAATCATAGAAAAAAATGCTGAAAATATACGATTTTCGTGGTTTGCAAGAAAAAACCATATCTATATAAATAGTGAAGCACCGATACATTCCGTAAATATATACACAATAGATGGCTCGGTTGTTTTTCGACATGAATACAATAAAAAATCTATAAATTTCTCCCTTAGAGGTGTTGATAGAAAAATTTTATTATGTAATGTAAAACTCATAAATGGTAAAAGCAGAATGATAAAATTTGTTAATATAAAATAGAGGAGGTCTTATGAAACGCCGTTATTCAGTTATTTCACTCGTTCTTTTGTTTGTTTTGTTACTCGCTGTTTCTCCCGCTGCTGTTCGTGGAGAAAGTATAGGCGATACGCTCAATTTTTCAATAGGCAATACCCAGATAACCGCGGTCATACAGAGTCTGAACGGGGACACCGTGGATCTGGACGGACAAATCATAAACAACAATGTAGGTGCATTGGATTTTACAGGGCTAAAAATCAGTTACAGTGATTATATGAACGGACATATATCTGTTATTGGTATAGGAACCGTTGATTTTTCGGGAGCTACACCGTTCTCAATAGGAAATGTAACTGTAACTAATTTGACAGGTATAGTCGATTCTACGGGATTTCACGGAAATGCATCAATGGACATAGCAGGGAGTACCGTTGCAATCGGGTTGGAAATAGGCAACAACGGTTATATTTACGGGATATTGCAAACCGATAGTATTACAATTGGAGGGGTAACCATTAACAACTTAACCGGTACCCTATCCAATATAGGATTTCAGGGACAGGGAGATTTTGTCTACGGCTCGAACACGATAAATGTGTTGTTTGAAACGGACTACTCCGGCAATATCAATGGAGTTGTAGACAGTTGCAATATTAATGTGGACAATTTCAGCATAATAGGTTTTCACGGAACGTTTACGAATAGCACATTTAACGGTTCCGGCAGGATTGCCATAGGGGACAGCTACATCGATGCGACCCTGGCCCTTAATAACAATAGCGAGATTACGGTTACAGATGGTTATGTCGATGTCGGACATGTCCAGATTAAAAACATACAGGGAAATATAACCCCTTCGGAAGGATTTTCCGGTAGCGGTAGCATCTACTTTAACAATACGATTTTGAGTGTAGCGTTTTCAACGGATCTGACAACCGGTAATGTGAATGTTAAAGTGCAAGATTCCAATATTATTATAGGTGGTGTCAGAATAACGGATCTTAATTTAACCTTTGACACTCAAAGTGGTATTTCCGGGCAGGGCACAGTTTATATAGAGAATCTCACTTATCCTACAACGGGCATGGTTACCGTGCAAATTTGGACGGATATATCAGGGAACTTTGAAGTTGGTATAATAAACGGACAGGTAACCTTAAATAATGGTAATACGATAAACAATTTAAATGCTTCCATAACCAATAATGGTTTTAGCGGGAGCGGAACATACTACGATTATTCAAGTGGGAGTGATGTTACAGTAGTGTTTTCATCCGATTATAACGGCAACATCAACTGGAGTATTTCCGGTGATGCTATAAACTTCGGAGATATAGTGATTCACCATTACTATGTTGATGCAAGTGGTGGCCATGGATGGTGGCTCGTTTCCCCGACAGATTCCGTATATCTGGATATCGATTTGAGTAACAATTCAGCTACGGTAGCCTACCCCTCTACATTTGATTTGGGTGGTGTAACGGTTTCAAATTTTACCGGAACTCTGACCTATGATGGTGGCGTTACTTCATTCAGCGGACAGGGGGATATAACAATAGACGGAGTTACTGTGACACTTACTTTTGGTCTTAATCCCGGTGGAAAACTCATTGGAACGGCACCTCAGTCATTTGGTTTAGCGGGAGGCAGTGTTACAATTTACGGTGTCACACTTACATTGACAGAGGACGGAATTTCAGGGAATGGACATCTCAATCTTGAAGATGTTCAAATGGATGTGGATTTCTTCGTAAACTTTGACGGAACGGTGAGCGGAGGATTTTCAAATGGAACGATTTATATCGGTAATCTGACATTGACAAATGCACATTTACAATTTTCGCCATTGTCAGGTGGAGCCGATGTTGTTATACCGGGTCTCGGGAACGGGACAATAGGAGCAGAATTCCAGACTGACGGAAATGGCGGTTTGGCAATTGCCTTCAATGCTTCGAATATCCAGGTTGAGGGATTTACTATTAACGGTTCCGTTTTATATAATAGCGGCAATCTCGATATATCAGGAACATTGATTTTGCCCAACAACGGAGGAAGTTGCGGAGTCAATAATCTAATCGTAAATTCCACAGGTATCGTTAGCGGAGATGTAGCTTTGAATAATGTAAATATAGCCGGATATGCTATCGTTTCCGGTGACGGACAGTTTGAATCGAATCCACCCCGATTGAATATAAATGCTACTGTTGATCTTTCATCAACAGGCATTCTTGACAGTGTAATTGTTCAGAACCTTGCCATTAATTCGGATGGTCATATTATTTCCATGTCAGGTCTCGGTGTTACCGGACTTAATATCGGAGGATTCGAAGTTAGCGGCTGGTTGGAAATAACGGATAATTACATTATTCTACATACGTTGAGTTGTGATCTTACTCCTCTCGGGGGAGGAACGGTTACGGTTAACGAGCTTACATTTGATAGAGATGGTAACTTTATAAATGTAGGTTCCTTTGGTGTTACGAATCTGACTGTAGGTTCATTCAAAGGAAGCGGATGGGCGGAATTTATGCCGGATCAGCAGGCGATAAAGATATCCGGTATGGTAAGTGTGACTCCCATCGGGTACTTTGAAGTGCAATCACTCGTTCTCGGTTATGACGGCTCACTCATATCTCTAACCGGAACCAAAGCAGATATTACAATCGGTGGTTACGGGTTTGCCGGCGATGTGGAGATGCCGAGTTCGGATGAGCTATATATTGCAGGAAGTATTCAGCTACCTCAATTCATAAACAATGCGACTGCAAGCGGAAGTATAACACTTAAGAAAACAAATTCCAGCGGTGTTATGAATACGGGATTTGATGTTGTGGGTGGTAGTTTTGATGTACCTTCATTTGATATAGGCGGTTACGATTTTACGGGAGCTTCTTTTGCATTCGATTCCGTTGGAGTCGCAGGAGGTGCCGATATAAATATTCCGAATATAGCAGGAATCGATGTTTCATTAGGTTTGGAATGGGATGGGACATTTGACTCGTGTAGTGTTGCTGCAAATGGTATGAATATTCCCCTTGGTAACACTGGTCTTTTGCTTGACGGAGCAGGCGGAGGATTATACCACTATACCTCCCCCAGCGAATATTGGGAGGTTATGCTCACAGGGGATGTCGTTGATGCAACACACGCATTTGATATAAACGGAGCTCTAACGGTTACGACTTTGGGGCAAATTTCAGGTGTAGGACATATTCTCGTAGTAAATTACACATACGGAAGTGCTTCCTTTGATATAGATATACCCGCCGACACAATCGGAGCGAGCGCATGGCTCGGAGAAGATCCCGATGAGGGCATTGAGGCATGGGGGCTTTATATAAAAGGGCAGCAAAATGTTCATTTTGATTGGGCTCAAACGATATTTAGCGGAAACGGCGATCTCGATATAGAGGTTTGGTTTATTCAACTCGGGGCTCAATCGGGATTTGCATATAACGAGGATTATCCATACGATTACGGTCCCTACTATATGGAAAAGCTATGGAATGACGGACTTGGAGCGGCGGGAGATGTATTCGGAAAACTATATGGCTTTACTGTTGTTTGGACAGGTTCGGATTTCGATTTCGATACATGGACGAGTTCCGAATCATATCAGCCGGGGAATGCTCCTTATGTTAAAGAGATACTCTTCTGCGGACCGTATCCGTATGTTAACCTCGATTATGACTATCTCGGCGGTGAATCCAATGTTAAACCGTATGACAGCTACAATTCCGTGGGAGGGAAAACGTGGCATAGTGAGAGAGCTGATAATACCGGAGTTTTCAACCTGTTGAACATGACCGGTGCTTCGAGTGATCAAATTGAATACGGATACACATATATCTATAACTCTGCCGATACGGTTGTTAATGCTAAGATGCTGTCGGCTGCTACCGGTGCGTATAAAATTATTTTAAACAATGACCAGGTAGGATATTATCCTACACAAACATACTTACAGAATGATAGAGATACGACAATCTTACCACTACATCACGGTTGGAATAGACTGATGTTGAAATTCCTTAACAGTTATGGTTCAGACTGGCAGTTTTGTTCTAGGATCGGGGATGCCAATGGCAATGAAATAGCTAATTTGACAACGCAACCCGACAATCCGGAGGCTTCGGTTATATACCATGATAAGTATGATAGCTATAATTATAGCAACTGGGATATAGTCGGTATCGATAATTTTGCACTTGAAAACAGAACATTGAAAATGACTGCGAATGGAACCTCGGATAACACGAAATTAGAGTATAAGACCCAATACAATAGAATCACAAGCCCTGTAATGAAAACGGATTTTTATCTGACAGGGACCGATCACTCCGATTCCACATTTATATGTGCGGAAGGTTATGATTCTACCGGAACGAAGAGGATATTCGGTGTTGTGTATTGTTATCCGGGAAGTAAAGGGGAAACGGGTAACGATAAAATCTATCCGGTAAATCCCGAGAATGGAAAAGTTGCGACCACAAGAAGTGAGAGAAATAGCATTGATTTGAATACATGGTATACGGAAGAACTTGTTTTCGAACCTGAATTAATCAAATGTTATGTATATAGAAGAGGAACCACAAGACCGATAACGCCTCTTTTTATAAGTCATTCGACGGATTGGAACCCAAGATTGTTCGCCGCCGTCGGCGGAGCGGACAATATTACGTATTTGGACAATACGATTATGAAAGAGGTGTACAAAACCGATAACAGCCAGACTGCAGAAACACCTCATCCTTACCCGAATAACTATACAAACAGTTGGGTAATGAAAGCGCCGGGAGCATCTGCAATAAGATTACATTTTACCGATATTTCCCTTGAATCAGGGTACGATTCGATTTATATCTATGACAAGAACGGCTCGTTATGGGAAACTTTGACAGGAAATATAGGTGAGTACACATCGAGAATGATACCCGGTGATTATGTGATTTTAAAGGTGAAAACGGATCAAAGTAACGATTCGACACAATACGGAGGTGGATTATATACAGTATACAAACGAAAAACCGGTATGGAACCCTGTTGATGAAGCAATATCTACACCTCATCAATATGCCAACAATTATTCGCATACTTGGACGGCGAATATCCCGGGAGCAAATGCTGTTAGAGTTAGGTTCTCCGATTTCTCACTCGGATACGGTGATGTTGTTAATATCTATGATGCTTATGACAATCTGTATGCGACATATACGGGAGATCTCGGAGATTTTACCAGTGTTGAAATTCCGGGGAGCAGCATGAAGATAGAATTTATTGCAGATGGAGCAAACCAGGGATATGGATTTGATATAAAACATGCGGAGTACATTACACCTACATGGCAGGGAATAAAAGAGGTAAAGAAATTAAGCAAAAAAACACCGTTGGTATCAAAGATTTCCGGTGTATATCCCAATCCGATGAGCGATGCCGGTATAATCAAATTTGCTCTTTCTAAAGCCGGTAATGTTAAAATCAATGTATACAACAATGCCGGTAGGCGTGTTGTTAACTTACTTGAGGGAACAATGAAAGCGGGATATCACACCGTCAAATGGCAAAGAAAAGATAATAACGGGCGAATTCTACCGCGAGGCACCTATTTTATAAGATTGAAAACGGAAAATACGGTGGATGTTAAAAAAGTTGTCATTTTGAATTAATGGAGGATAAGATGAAAAGAACAATATCTTTGCTTATATTCACAATGTTTCTCGCACTTGCGGTATACGGATTTGAGCCGGTGTTTCTAAGTAGCCTTTCGCCGGAATCATTAAGAAATGCCGAGTATAATTATTCTGTTACGGGCTATAACGGAAAAACAATAAATGGTATTTTGACTGCAAAAACAGAAGACAATAATGAGATTCTGGTATCAATGAAAATAGGAAATAAGGAAAAAAGAGCATTGATTCGTTATTCATCCAATAGAGGGAATAGCATTGATGCATTTTACATTTATAATGATAGCGGAGAAAAGATACCATTTTACAAAGCGTCTAGGAACGACAATAAGCAGAACCTCAATAACGTTCTCAACAAACATGACCTGATATATAGCAAACCTGCCAATGTTAAAACGCTGGCAGGTACATTCACGGTAACGGAGAGCAAGTATAGGAAACACTCGATAAAAAAGATCAGTAAAAGAAGCCTCGAGATGATAACGGAAACAAATGACGAAGTTATTGTGGATGAATATCACGGATTCCCCGTACGGATTTCGGAGAATAAAAAAGTTAATCACAGAATTGTGAATCTGAGGGATACTACTATGGTCATCCCCAATAAGAATGCCAATATGGTGAAAACGGTAAAAATCGAGATTACGGCTTATGAAGAGAATCATTGAGATTTTTACAATTGTTCTGCTATTTAATGGAATAATTTTCGGGGGAGTGATATTCTCCCCCGGGAATGCTTCTTTCAGTGGTTATGTTAAAAATAGTACTGATTCGCCTATTGCAGGATGCCGCGTTTACGCTTACGATTCACTGGGTAATGTTGCCGCTTTTATGGAGACGGATTCTACTGGATACTACTTGATTGCGGGCATTGTTTCCGGGGAATACAGGGCGAAGACATCAAACCAATCCGGTTATGTGGATGTTTGGTATATTAACGGCAACAACTGGAGTGAAGCCACGCCTTTTACAATTCAGGATGCGGATACACTAACGGGAATAAATTTTAGCTTGAATTACGGAGGATGCATAAGCGGACAGGTGAAGAATAGTTTGAACGAACCCATTGAAGGAGTATACATTGATGCATATGATACGTTGCAGAACTTTATAACTTCGGCAATAAGCGACAGTTCCGGAGCGTACTCAGTAAAAGGTCTTGCAACGGGATATTATAAATTACATACGGAGAACTACTCAGGTTACATAAACGAATGGTATGACAACAAAACATCTTTTGAAATAGCGGACAGGATTGGAGTAACGATGGGTGATACCGTTTCCGGTATACTATTTCAACTTCAACCGGGAGGTGTAATAAGCGGTAATGTTATGGCTTCGGATTCAGGGACTCCGATAGCAGGCGTAACCGTATCACTTTACAATTTGGATCAAACGCTTTATGAAAGCGTACAAACTGATTCGAGCGGTTTTTATAAGATTTCCTCAATTGAAAACGGCAATTACAAATTAGGCACATATAATGCATTCGGTTATGTAGATCAATTTTTCAATGATAAAAGTTCATTCGAAGATGCGGATACGCTTTCTATTACAGGAGACACATTAAGCAATATTAATTTTACGCTTGTTTTTACGGGAATTCCGCAAATAGGGTCACTCAAAGAATCTGACATAAAGATATTCTTTGTTGGCGAAAAGCTGTTTATAAACAAATTGCCCGACGGCGAGAAAGATCTGTCCCTATTCGATATAAGCGGGGTTCTGTTAAAGAAATTAAAAATTAATTACAACAACACTACACTCGATTTTTGCGGAATGAGAAATGGTGTTTATTTTATAAAGTTAAAGGGAGCGGTGAATCTCGATAAAAAGATTATTTATATAGAATAAATTTGTTCACTTTAAAAAAACGGAGCACGTTTCCTACAACACCTTTGACACCGAGGTTCATTTCAACCCTTATGAATGTTTTACTCGCCGGATCGAAGTAATAGATACTCGAAGAGTGTTCTCCATCGGTTAGATGCGTTTCCGAATGTATTTTGAAACATCTGATTTTCTTCCGGGACGATACGATTATAGTATCTTTTACAAAAGAGTTATATGTGTACGGTATTTCCCGATTTTTCCGCTCGGCAATACCTTTTCCTTGCCATGACAGTGAATCTCTTAAGGGAAATCTAAGTTTGATGCTCTGACTTTTATCGATCAGATCCTCCTTAAACGACAAGAAATGTATATGTTTCGATTTGTGGTAAACGGTATTATCATCGTATGTATATAGATTTGAAATGGTTAAATTGCCAAATTTTATATTTTGCTCGATTGTGGAATCGGTTATAATATATTTTATCTTTATATTTCCCAAATTGGATTTGAAGTGTTCTATTTCACCGTTTTTGTATGAGGTATATTTAAATGTTGCAAACAGAGGAATAAAGAAGAAAAGGTAAGGTATAAAAACAAAAATCTTACGATTAAGATGTTCTGGAAACGGCATTGATTTCATTACCTTTTGTAAGAGCGATCTTAGTGAGTAGAGGTCCCGTAAGCTCTGTAACAATGGTTGTCCCGAGGGCTATTGCAACAATCAGATCACTAAGTGTTGGGAATTGCTGAGCGGCAACTACACATAAACCAATTGCAATACCTGCTTGAGAAATAAGTCCCATTCCTGCGTATTTGGTAACCGTAGCAGGGGCGTGAGATATTTTCCCACCGACAAATGTGCCAACATATTTCCCGACAAATCTTCCAATGAGGTATCCTGTTGCAATTTTCCCCAATTTTAATAACATTCTAACCTTTAGTCTTGCTCCGGCGAGGACAAAGTAGAGTAAATAAAAAACAGGACCGAATGTATCCAGGGATGAAAAAATGCGTTTCTTCTTTTTTGACCAGTTGGTTATAAAGAAACCCGCCACCATAGCGGCAAGGAGCGGGGATAATTCGATTCCTCTAAAACCATCTTGTATAAAGCCGCCGAACGTGAGAAGTATCCCAAGCGTTAAAACGATATATTCTATTTCGGTTCTTGCATATTTTGCGAGAAGGTTAATGATATATCCGGATATAATACCAACGATGACCGATATAATTAAACCGATTAAGATTTTTAAAACTATAGCGGGAATTGCCAGTTGTTGTGTGTTATTCATGTGGGATTGAAGAATAGTAGATGTTATGGCATATAGGGTCAAACCGATGGCATCATCAATGCCTGTACAAGCCAGTAATACTTGAGAAATTGGTCCTCGTGCTTTGTATTCTCTAATAACCGTAATCGTTACAGCAGGAGCGGTTGCAGCTCCGATTGCTCCTATAAGAAAAGCTTGTAAGATAGGTAATCCGGCGATATAAACGAGAAAAGTGATAAATAAAAAAGCCGAAAGGGATTCAAAAATCACGATAGAAACTATAGGTTTTCCGAGGCGCTTTAGAGCCTTAATACCCAATTCTCCGCCAACATTAAATGCAACGATCATAAGTGCAAAGTTTATTATCCATGTAAGGGCAACATCCATGTTGTAGGGAATTAAATTTAGAAAAGAACTCCCGACAAGTAAACCACCGAGGATATAACCGGTAACAGATGGAAGTTTTATATACTTTACCGCCTTACCGAACAGATACCCGGTAATTAAAGCAATGCCGATTACAAAAATTACATTCATTCTACAAGAATATTACAATAAAAAAAACAAAAATGCAAGCATTTGTTTTTTTATGTCAATTATAAAAAGAGATCAGGATTTTTTACCAAATTGATTTCATTTCCCTTTTCAAGTGCAAACTTTGTACGGGATGTGTTTTTGAGAAGATTTAATGCTCATACCGACAAAAAATACCCGTAAATTTATAATAACATTTAATAAAATGATACCTATATAAAAGTTTGACATTTAGCACTTTGCAAAACAGCAAATTTAATCATAGTATATAGAATTATATTAAATTGCGATATAATATGACTTAAATAATTTATTAAAAAAGTGCTTGACAAATCGTTTTTTTATTTTACAATCAGAATGTTAATCGATTAACATAGAGTTGACAGGAGATTAAGATGTTTGAGATCCTATTTTTTCCAGTTGCTATGATTGGTGATCATGTAAAACCTGAGCAGGAAACATTAAAACAAACGGTAGATCCTTCTCACTGCTCTTGTCTACCCTAAAAATACGGTATGGTTATATGGATGGAATATTACGTATTGAGGGATTAAGCAAGAAACACAAAGGTTTGAATTAAATAAATTGATGTGTAGAATGCAATAATGGTTAATAAAAATAGATTTTTAAAAGAAACTCATCATTTAATTTTCGAGCCGAATGTTTTTATGACAGAACTTGATAATAAGCTTAATGATAAATATTTCACTATTTTCATACTTTTTATGCTCTCGGCATTTTTTGCCTACTTATTTTTATATGATAGAATTATACTCGTGCCTGATTGGGCGAATAACACTTCTGGAAGTAAAAAATTTATACTTATGTTTATAAAGAGTTACTTACGCACTTCCCTTTCTGTTTCTTTACGGATTTTAGCTTATACGATATGGGTATTTTTGAAAATAGGTTTTATTGTACTTCTCTCTGAATTATTCTGGAAATTTATTGATACAAAGACTGTTGCTAAAATCGCTATATTCTCCCAATTTCCTTATCTTGTTTTTATTATTACAAATATATTGAGTATTTTGATTATTAAAAAGCGAATAAGTTTCATCCCATACGATTTAGTCCCTTATAGTTTAGTATTCCTACAATATGTCGGTATATTAAAGATTTATTCCTATTTCCTATTTTTTCTCGGAATGAAAAGTAAATTTAATATGACACCCCTTATCTGCTTGACTTTTTGCATAATTCCCTTTATTCTCGAAACGTTTATAAATAATTGGGTGTGGTTATATGGATGAAATATTGCGTATTGAGGGATTAAGCAAGAAATACAAAGGTACCAATTTTTGGGCTGTTGATAACTTGAGCTTTACGGTGCAAAAAGGAACTGTTTGTGCATTACTAGGACATAACGGAGCGGGAAAGTCCACTACTTTGAAAAGTATAGTAAATCACATAATTCCACAAAAAGGTGAGATATATATCTGCGGTGATAAGAATACACTGGAAAAAACAAAAAAACGAATCGGTTATCTACCGGAAACTCCTTTTTTACCTTCTTATTACACAGTTAATGAAATTTTTGAGATAGGCAGATTGATTTGGGGGATCGAAAAACAAAGAATCGAAAAACTAATTGAATATTTTGAACTTGAGCGATATAGGAATATTATTGTAGAAAAATTGTCTAAGGGCAACCGGCAAAAACTTGCAATTGCATTTACATGTATTCATAATCCCGAGATTTATATATGGGACGAGCCGACTGACGGTTTGGACCCCGTTTTACGAAAAAAGATAAGTGATTTTATAAGAGAAAGGAAAAATAGTGGTAGAACTTTCCTTATTTCTTCTCATATTCTTACCGAGGTTGAAAATTTATATGATAAATACATAATATTAAAGGAAGGGGAACTATCTTCAGAAGGAGACAGAGAAAAGTTACAAAAATCAGGAAAAAGCTTAGAGGATATTTACATTGAGAATTACACGGTTAACGAAAATAGTATTTTTTGACACATTAAAAGAAATTTTCCGGGAAAAAGTAAGTTACATAATCTTTATTCTCTTACTCATCGGTTTATCACACACTATTCTCGTTTCATTAAATGCTAAGATCTTGAATTCTTCAGCAATAGGGGGAATAGGTAAAGAGCTATTTATAGAAGGAGTATTTTCCGTTTTTTCTTTTTTATACCTTGGCATTATATTTCTCTCCCTTTTTCTAAACAATTCCCTAAAGGAAAATTTAGGGAAGAAATGTGAACTCCTATTTTATGGAATAAAAGCAAACAATGTCATGTTAATGAGAAGTATAGGATTTCTTGCCATTATCATTTTTCTATCCTTTTTTTGGTATGTTACTCTTTATCTTGTCAATTTATTTAAATTCCATATTCCTTTTTCAATTTTCTGGAAATCTTATACTCTAATTCTCTTCTCCTTTGCACTTATAATCCCTATACCCCTGTTTTTATCCTTCAAATTAAGCGGAATGTCCACTTTCTTTGTAAGTTTTATATTTTTGTTTACAGGAGATTTGGTAACATTTTCCACACCCTATACAGGGCTTTCTCTCGGTTCGATTAAGCATTTTATTAATTTTTTACCGAACTGGAATTTTATTACATTGTCATACATAGAAAGAATAACCAAACATTACGGACTAAGTGTAGATATGGGGCTTTCTACCGAGCAGATAATTATAACTATTGTTATTACGCTTATTTTTTGCCTATTAATATTACTTTCAAAAAACGCGGAAATATAATGAAGACATTTATTGCGGTTGTTTTTCAAGAGATAAAGAGTATCAACAGAAAGAAACGTATTATAATACAGTTCATCCTGTTTTTAATATTTGCTATTTTGTGTTTGTTCGGGGCGAAAGGTAAAATGGGACCCTCTTTTTCTTTCTCCTTATATTCGCTACTATTTTTCACGATTTCGATTTTCCTCTATATTGATATCGACTGGAGTTTTTTTCATATAAACGGAGGAGTTAGATTCTACAGATCATTTCCTATTTCTTTATCAAAAATTAAATTCGCACATTTTACATCTGTTTTAATTATAAACCTGTTATTTCTTCTGTTGTTTGCTTCTGTCATATCAATTGCTAAAAATGTAAACCTTATTCCCAACATTCTTTATGTCTCCGTTTACATACTTCTTCTTACGGAGATTTCAACTATTCTCGGTACATTTAAATCATTACATTTCGGTTTTCTTGGTATGCCTGCCATACTATTATTATCCATCTTTCGCTCGAATACTTATCCCGTCATTCAGATTCTTATACCTCCCCTTGATAAAATAGGGTTTGGCTGGTCCAGAACCGTCGATTTGTTATCCGTATTAATTTATCAATTAATCTTCTTCCTTCTTGTGTTTAAATATGAGCAAAATTCATCTGGATAACATTCATAAATGTTCTGGAAGCGGTTTGTGTCTCAATGGCATAAATATGGAAATTAATGAAGGCGGCATACTTTTCCTGAGGAATTAAGGGAAACCGCAATGGTTACTAACGAACTTTTAAGAAAATGAGTATAATAAAAGTAGAAAAATTAACGAAGATTTACAAAAGCCATATAAGCAAACCAGGCGTTCTATCAACCATTAAGAGCATAATAAAGCCGAATTACGTTACGGTCAAGGCTTTAAAAGAGATTTCATTTTCGGTAACCAAAGGTGAAATGGTGGCCTATGTAGGACCGAATGGAGCGGGAAAAACAACTACATCAAAAATTTTATCCGGTATTTTATATCCGACAAGTGGGAGAGTTTCGGTAATGGGATATATACCGTGGAAGAGGGAAAATAATTATCTTTCTCAAATAACTTTTATTATGGGGCAAAAAACACAACTTTGGTGGGATATAGCACCAATGGAGACGTTTCTTTTAAATAAGTCCATATACAAAATCAGCGAATCGGATTTTGAAAAAACATTAGACGAGCTGACAACACTTCTTGATGTAAAAGACCTTGTTCATATTCCCGTTAGAAAACTATCTCTCGGTGAAAGGATGAAAATGGAGCTTATTTCCAGTCTATTACACAAGCCTAAAGTACTATTTTTGGACGAACCAACAATAGGTTTGGATTTATTGTCTCAGGAAGCTATAAGGAAGTTCATACTGGAGTACAACAAATCTTATAATGCCACAATTATTTTAACGAGTCATTATATAAAAGATATAGAGATAGCCGACAGAATTATATTATTATACAGAGGAGAAATAATATTTGATGGGAACAAAGAGGAAATACTTGAAAGATTCATTAAAAAAAGATTGGTTACTGTCACATTCAATACAATGCCGGAAATTGCCAAAATTCCATATAATATTATTTCCAGGGAAGGACAAACAATAGAAGTTGAGATAGAGCACAAAGAAATATCAAAATTTATTTCCTTTGTTTTTAAATCATTTGATGTAAAAGATGTAAAAAACCAGGACATGAACTTGGAAGATGCCATCAAAGAAGGATTTAAGAATGCGTCCTTATATTAAAATTATCGATAATATTTTCAAGGAAAGTGTAGAGTATCGTTTAAATCATATCTTGAGTTTTATCGTTATTGCATTGCCTCTTATTATTATTTATTTTTTATGGAATACAATTTTCTACGGGAAAAATTTGGTGGGAGGTTATGATAAACCTGCAATAGTAACGTATTATATTCTTGCAATTCTACTTCAGGATTTTGTATATCCCGGTGTAAATTATGAAATTTCCCGGGATATAAGAGAGGGGACTCTCTCTAATTATCTAATAAAACCTATTAATTATATGGGTGTCCAATTTTCCATAAAGACGGGCGCTTCCATTCCGTACTCTATTGTTGCAATTGTAATAACTCTCATATTTGTGTTTTTTATGAGAAGCACAATAGTATTTCAAATAAATATATTTCTTCTGTTACTATTTCTTCTTAGTGTCATATTAGCGTTTATCTTGGCATTTCTTATCTCTTATTCATTCAGTTTACTGTTTTTCTGGCTTGAAAGAACTAATTCAATAGAACTATTACTAAACGCAGTTTTACCTTTATCTATGGGAATGATTCTACCTTTATCATTTTTTCCCCATTCATTAGAAATATTGTTAGATTTCCTACCATTTAAATATCTATTAAATTTCCCCATTGATATTTATCTTGCTCACTTAAAAATCGAGCGTGTAATTCAAGGAATGGGAATACAAGTTATTTGGATAATTATATTCTTTATTCTCTCCCTCTGGTTATGGAAAAAGGGGACAAAAAAATATCAAGCATACGGAGGGTAAACATGAGATATATTTATCTGTGGTTCTCATTCTTTAAAATTTCCTTCTCTAAGGAAGTCGAATACAGAATGGATTTTTTATTGCAATGTTTAGGGTATTTTTTATGGTTCCTATTCACAATAATTTTCTTTAAAATAATATATAGTCATGTAAGCAGCATAGGGGGATGGAATTTTTACCAAACGCTTTATCTGATAGGTATAAACCAAATTATTATATATATTTACCAGGGGCTATTTTTAAGAAATTTTAGCAATTTTTCCCTTTTGGTAAGGAAAGGAGAATTGGATCATCTACTTTTAAAACCTATTGACCTTCAATTTATATCAACTCTTAGAAATATTGATATAAGAGCTTTTTTTCTGCTTCCTTTCCCTATAATCTTGATATTTTATTCTACTTCTCATCTTCAACTCAATTTATCCTTTTCCAGTTATTTTCTTCTTCTGTTTTTAATATTTTTAGGATTGTTACTAAGGTATATAATTGGATTTTTTATAGTTATCTTTGCCATCTGGATGGGTAATGTTTCTTCTCTATCTGCGCTCCAAAACGAGTTCTTGAAATATGCCGGCTATCCGGCAAGCATATATAAGGGTGCATCAGCTATAATCTTCACTTATATAATTCCTATTGTCCTCATAGCAAATTTACCAGCAGGTGTGATTTTGGGTAAACTTAAAAATCCGGCTGAAATGGTAATTTATACAATTCTGTTCACGTTGATTGTTTTTTTTCTGGTAAGAATATTCTTTTACAAAGCAATAAAATATTATTCGAGCGCAAGCAGTTAATTCGTTTAATTTAAGGTATTTATGATCGGTTGTTTTATAATATATTCAATAATAAACCTGGCTCAAATGATTATTTCTCCTCCAATTGTTAGTGTTCCACCGAAAATCGATGGAGTTATTGAAAATATATGGTTAAAGGGAGATTCGGCTGCAAATTTTACTCAATACTCCCCTCTCGAAAACACGAATGCAAGCGCAAAAACAATTGTCTATGCGGTTATGGACAGCAGTAACTTATATTTTGCCTTCAAATGCTTTAAGCCTTATTTAACAAAAGTAGATGTCAGAATAGTTCCGAGAGATTCATATACCGATATTGGAGACAATGTCTGGATTATGCTTGATGCTAACGGGGATAAAACCACAGCCTACGAATTTGGTGTCAACGCAGCAGGAGTCCAAAATGATGATGAGCTAACTCAAGACGGAAGAGTTTGGATTCCCACTTATGATGGACTGTGGTATTCCGCTACGAAAATAACAAATTATGGGTATAATGTAGAAATAAAGATTCCTTTTAGGGCATTACGATTTAGAGAAAACAACACTAATTGGGGAATTAATTTTTACCGATATATATCAAGTAAAAACGAGTTTGATTCATGGATTCCACTTATGAAATATGGAAAAGAACGAGTATCAAATTGTGGATTATTAAAGATTACACCTCCTCCCGAAGTTCGGGGGTTACACCTCAATATTGCACCGGTTGGTATTTTAAAATATGAAGACAAATTTATCCCTAAGATCGGATTGGATATAAATTGGAGCTACCGACCTTCGGCAAATGTTTCGTTGGCAATTGTTCCCGATTTTGCGCAAATAGAGGCTGACCCATATAGAATAAATCTTTCTAAATATGAACTTTACTTTCCCGAAAAAAGACCTTTTTTTACTCAACAATCTGAATATTTTAAAACGGATCTTACATCTTTCATTATGCCGTTTTATTCGAGAAGAATAGGGAGAAGATTACAAAACGGTACGACAATCCCAATTTATTGGGGTAGCAAATATACTGCGACAGTGAGGAAATGGAATATAGGGCTTTTGAATGCAATGACAGCGAGTAAAAAATATAGAGATACCAACGGAGACACTATCGTTGAAAATATCAATGATTATTATTGCATTAGAATCAAAAAAGAGGTTTTCTATAACTCGAATGTAGGTATGATTTATGCAGGGAAAAGGGGAAATAACCTGACAAATGAAGTTTACGGTTTTGACGGGAGTATAAGAAATTTAAAATCTCAACTCAGTTTTTTAATGACTTTATCGAACAATAAAGATACGATAGGTTATGGAAGTGACATAAAGTACGAGTACGACGGAAAACGATTTATTTTTATTCCGGAAATAAAAATAACATCACCGGATTTTAATATAGATGAGGTCGGATATTCTCCTTATAAAGGCTATAAAGAATTTTCCTTTTTCGGAGGGAGAAAAATTTACAATAAAGGATTCCTTAGATATGCAACTTTCGGAATAAAAACGAACATAAATAAAGCAAAAGAAAATAATAGTTGGGGGTATAAATTTGGTGAGAGAATAAATATAGATTTTAATAACAAATGTAGCCTTATGTTTTCTCATAATATAATCTACGATTATGAGGCCAATAAGAAATATCGGAATAACAATTTTTCATTTGGATTATGGTCTGACTCCAGGAAGGCATTGTCATTCGAGCCGTTTGTTTGGTTTAATTCCTATGAATATAATTATTCACAAAACCATTTTGGAGCTGACGGAGGAGGAAATTTCGATATAATAATTAAACCTAATTCAAGATTAAATATATCCCTTTCTCCAACTTTCTCGGTAGAATGGAAAGCAAATAGAGAAATAGAAAATATTTCATATATTTTTGAAAATTCTATTAGTTACTTTCTTGCTAAAGATTTATCCTTACGGTTATTCTCAGAACCGAATACTTATACTCATATCCATTATTTTTCGGGTATTATTAGCTGGAATTTTATGCCTGCATCCTGGTTCTTTCTTGCATATAACCAAACAATCGACAACACAGAAGGTAATTGGAAATTTACAAACAGGATCATTGAAGCAAAAGTGCGGTATCTTTTCTTTTGGTAATAAATTAATATGGTTCCCAGGGGCGTATCTTTACTTTTGACATTCACATTTACCCTTCACCATTCACCCGTTCCTATTCCATCTATTGTTCTATCTACAATTCCTTTTATATTCTTATCTCTTCTCATACTTTCTTCAAATATTTTCACTGAAACAGATACACTTGTATAATCCATATCAAATAGCTTGACTGTCTTTTCAATAGCAAAGCTGTATATTTCCTTTATCAAATGATAATCTCAAAGCTCTTGACAAATAATATTAATACCATCTAATTAAAATTTCTCTATAACGGATGTAAAACGTGACCCTAATGTTTTTTATAGAAAAAAGAGTAAATGTCAAATGTCAAGATTTGACCCCGATAGGCTACAAAGAGAAATCAGGGTTTTTTTACCAAATTTATTTCATGTGCTTTCTCAAGGGCAAACTTGGTGAGAGATGGACTAATCAGCTCTGTTACAACGGTTGTCCCAAGTGAAATAGAAACTATTAGGTCACCGATTTTCGGGAATTGTTGAGCGGCAACAACACATAAACCTATTGCGATACCCGCTTGAGAAATAAGCCCTATTCCTGCATATTTGGTGACCGTAGCAGGGGCGTGAGATATTTTTCCCCCGACAAATGTGCCTACATACTTTCCGATAAATCTCCCTAAAAGATACCCTATTGCGATTTTACCGAGTTTTATAAGCAGGCTGACTTTCAATCTTGCCGCAGCCAGGACAAAGAAAAGTATATAGAATACACGTCCGAACGTATCGAGAGAAGAAAATATATGCTTTCGATCTCGAGACCAGTTCGTTATAATAAAACCTGCTACCATTGCCGCAAGAAGGGGAGAAAGCTCGTAACCGAACAGATCATTTTGCATAAGACCGCCGATTGTAACGAGAATACCTAATGTTAGAGCAATGTAAGCTACCTCACTGTTTGCAAAGTTCGATAGCAATTGAAGAAGGATTGCAGCCAATATACCTATGAAAATCGAAATCAAAAGCCC
>JAACEC010000097.1 GCA_011682715.1 Pseudomonadota bacterium | reverse complement strand
TAATAACGATTCCGATTCTTTTTCTTTCACCCTTGATTCAAAAATTGTTAAAGTATTCCGTTACTTTCACGGGAGAAAAATACATTTTACTCATAATTTCAAGCTTTGTTTTTTTCTGGGGTGGTTTGCCGTTCTTAAAGGGAATTGTCCGTGAATTAAAGCAAAAACGGCCCGGAATGATGACATTAATTGCAATGGCTATCTCTGTTGCCTATTTTTACAGTACTGCTGTTGTTCTCGGTCTTCGTGGCAAATATTTCTTTTGGGAACTTGCTACATTGATCGATGTGATGTTATTGGGACATTGGATAGAGATGAAATCCGTTTTAGGAGCTTCAAGAGCTCTTGAAAAATTGGCAGAACTCCTGCCCGACACTGCTCATCTCATTAAATTGAACGAAATAATAGAAATAAAAATTGATGATTTGCAGAAAAACGATATCGTGCTTGTAAAAGCCGGTGAGAGGATCCCCGCCGATGGTATTATTGTCAAAGGAGAAGGTTATATAGATGAATCGATGTTGACCGGTGAATCAATTCCAGTGAAAAAGGCGATCGGAGAAAAAGTCATCGGAGGAGCCATAAATGGTGATACAGTTTTGGAGATAAAGGTTCTTGGAACAGGGGAAGATTCCTATCTCTCAAAGGTCATTAATATGGTAAGGAGTGCACAAGAGGCAAAATCCAAGACAGAAAAATTTGCTGATGTTGCCGCCCGATGGTTGACAATCATTGCCATAACCGGAGGACTTGTCACTTTTATCTACTGGGCTATATACGGACCGGATCTCGCATTTGCCATAGAACGATTGGCAACGGTAATGGTAATTACATGTCCCCATGCATTAGGACTTGCCATTCCCCTCGTAACAGCCGTTTCCACATCTCTCTCCGCCGAAAACGGTCTTTTAATACGTAATCGGACGGCTTTTGAAAATGCCCGAAAAATAACAACCGTTGTTTTTGATAAGACAGGCACACTAACTCTCGGGAAATTTGGTGTTAGTTCGGTTGTTTCTCTTGATGAGAATTTCAATGAGGAGAAATTGCTGAAAATCGCTGCATCGTTAGAAAAAAATTCTGAACACCCAATTGCAAAAGGGATAATCGAAAAGGCAAGAGAACTTGGATTGCAAAATCTTGATATAAGTGATTTCAAGGTGCTAAAGGGAGAGGGAATCGAAGGGAAAATCGACGAAAAATTCGTACAACTAATAAGCAAAGCAGCTGCAGAGAAGAGAGGGTTGCAATTACCCAAAAGAATCGAAATCAATTATGTCGCATCTCTTGTATTTATCGTAATCGATAATATTCTCTCCGGTGTCATAACACTCGAAGATCAAGTAAGGAAGGAATCCTTCGATACCGTGGCCGAATTGCATAGATTCGGTATCAAATGCTATATGCTAACAGGAGATAATAGAGCAATTGCAGAAAAAGTATCAAAAAGACTCAAACTTGATGGTTTCTTCGCGGATGTTTTACCACATGAAAAACAGGAAATAATTAAAAAACTCCAGAACAAAGGCGATTTTGTTGCCATGACCGGTGATGGGATAAACGATGCTCCTGCATTGGCTGTTTGCAGATATAGGTATTGCCATCGGTTCCGGTACGGATATAGCCGCAGAAACTGCCGATATTATACTCGTCAACAGCAATCCCAAAGATGTTATTTCATTGATTCTATTCGCTCGCGCAACTTATAGAAAAATGGTACAAAATCTTCTTTGGGCTACAGGATATAACGCTTTTGCCATACCCCTTGCCGCTGGTGTATTATACGGTTACGGAATTTTGGTTTCTCCTGCCATCGGAGCGGTTCTTATGTCCTTGAGCACGGTAATTGTAGCTATTAACGCTCGATTACTTCATATGAAAAGGAGGCAATCATAGGACTATCGTTTCGCAATTATGAGTTTATTCTCCACACGCAAGATATAAAAATAGAGGAAAAATGAAACATTTTTTTCTTGATTTAAAAAACGATTTTATATATATGTTTTTATTGATTTTGCACTTGCTCTCACTTTGGGTTACTTCATTAATTTTCGAACAATGAACGTTATGCCTATTAGCACAACAGCAGTATTCATAATGCTCTACCAATGCTTACAGGAATGGAAATTGAAAAGGTAAAAAAGGCGAGTAGAAATTTCAAACTCATCATAGCAACTTTAACCTTTACCTTTTCCGTTGCTTCTCTAACGTCATTTCTCATCTTGAGAACACTTCTCCGGGGCTATCCTGATAATGGTTATGGTAGGGGCAATTCACTGCTCTAATATGTTAATTAGATGGTCGGGAATTGATGATGCAAGTGTCGAGGATTCTCTTATAATAGCTGTTGTCGGGCTTTTTTTAATCCCATTTATTTCTCCCATTTTGTTGAAATTAAGCGGTGGTATCTTTGTTTCATTCAACCTTCTAAAACTATTCTCCTTTCTTTTTCTCGGGTTATTTACAAGACATATAATTGTCCGGAAACGAAGAATGAACCACTTTAAAAAGCTGAAGAGGATCTTATCCGGTATTTCCCCCATAGTAATATTGATTATCATCTTCTTTTCTGTCGCAAAGGTTTCCAGAATAGTAATTGCAAGGCCCATTATCTTTTTACTCATTCTATTTGGACTTATCTTTTATTATTTAATACAGACTGCATTGTCCCTGTTTGTGGAAAATTATTACATTTGAAATATGAATACGGAATAATTCTTATTATTGGGGCGATAGCAAATTCTCAAGTGATATCACCCAGTGTAGCAGCTACGATGTTTAGTACATTGACTGTCTTTGCCCTATTATCTAAACCGTTGCTACAGGTGATGTACATAATGTTTCTTATCTATGGAATTGGTCCCAGGATAAAAAATTTCCTTGGTGAGTAAACCCCCTTAAAAAACACACTTTCATACCGATTTTTATATTGACTTATAAATTTTTATATTTCATAATATAGTTAAGGTGATTATGAAGATTTATCCATTTAAGGATAGCGACACTTTCGATACTTTCAGAAAACTCATTGACATTGCTTCTTTTTTATCCAATGATATTATAGCCCTTCTATATCAAAAAAGTTTATATAAAAAAATAACCTAAATTCCGAATCACATTATTTATATTAATACTTTATAAAGATAACCACTACCCGCTTAATGGCTTATATATATTGCTGTAGGATACTTTTTCTAAAATTTAATCATATTTTCATACGGTTTTACTCTTTGTTTTATTAACTCGATATATTTTTTGTTGATTTCATATCCTACATAATTTCTGTCTGATTTCAAAGCGGCTATTGCAGTTGTGCCGCTTCCCATAAAGGGATCTAAAATTATATCTGTTGTGAAAGAATACAGTTGTATTAACCTATATGGTAAATCAATTGGAAAGGGCGCAGGATGTCCAACTCTTTTAGCGGATTCTGCATTAAATGTCCAAATTGATTTTGTCCATTCTATAAATTCTTCTTTTGAAATGGTATTTCGTTTGGTTTCTTTCTCTATTTTCTTTCTTTCCCTTTTATAATCACCTTTTGAAAACACGAGAATATATTCGTGAATATCCCGTAAAATCGGATTGGAAGCACTCATCCAGCTTCCCCAAGCTGTTGAAGGACTGGCGCTTGCTGCTTTATTCCAAATAATTTCGCCACGCATATTAAAACCTATTTCTATCATCATCTGTGAGATATAATCGGAAAGAGGAATATAAGGTTTGCGACCAAGATTAGCAACATTAATACAGGTGCGTCCGCCATTTACTAAAACCCGATATGTTTCGGTAAAAACTTTTTTTAACATTTCCAAATACTCTTTCAGTGATAAATCTTCATCATATTCTTTTGAGACATTATAAGGCGGTGACGTTATCATTAAATGCAATGAGTTATCGGGTATCATTGACATATCTTCGGATGACCCTAATATTGTTGTATTTAATAATTTTTTGGGGAATTCATTAATTTTTTTACTTACAACCCTACTTTGATTTAAGTCCTTATAAAGTTTTGAATCATAAAATTTACTGGAATCGTGATTAACTCTTCCATTTGTTCCAAACGAACTTGTTTTAGTCCCTATTATTTTTGAGTTCTTCATCGTGGTTACTCGTTTATTAATGTTAAGAATTTTTCGGCTTTTGAAATATCATTACTTTCTTTCGCCGAAATTGTTATAATTTGCCCCAACTTTTTTCTTGAAAACACTGATGAGAAAAAGTTCATATCTGATTTTACTAATTCTATCAAGAATTGCAACAGTTCATCGTAGTTATCAAAGGTTTGAAAACCTTTCTTTTCGGTTTCTTTTATGTAATTATTTGTCGGATTCGGATATAATGAAATAAAACCTTGTATAATACCGGATTGTTTCAAAAAATCGACTTTTTTCACATAACTTTTTGTTAT
>JAACEC010000096.1 GCA_011682715.1 Pseudomonadota bacterium | reverse complement strand
GATAAAAACGATATATCTTATCTGGGATTTTATCCCTCTTACGGAGCAGTGGATATTAGAATTTCGGGAAAGAAATCCGACGAAAAGAAATTGAAAGAGCTAAAAGATTTGATAGAAACCGAATTTAAGGATTTTATATTTGAGAAAGGATACCGTAAACTCGAAGAAGTTTTGGGAGAGACTTTGAAGAAAGAGGGACTTACGCTTGCCATAGCCGAATCGTTAACAGGTGGGCTGATAGGTAAAAATTTGACCAATGTTCCCGGAAGCTCGCATTATTTTTTGGGGGGGGCGGTTACATACAGTAATTATTCGAAAATCAAACTTCTCGGAGTAGGTGAGAATCTTATCGAGCGGTACGGAGCCGTAAGTAAAGAAACATGTGAGGATATGTTACAAGGGGTCCGCGAGATTTTTAATTCGGATTGTTCCATAGCCGTTACCGGTATAGCGGGACCTTCCGGAGGAACGGAGAAAAAGCCGGTGGGATTAGTTTATATAGGGGCTAGTCTGTTTGACAAATCCATTAATAAAAAGGTATACTTTTCCAGGTAATAGAAGTATGATTAGAGAAAGAACCTGCAATTATTCCATGTTTTTATTGTTAAAATTGTTGGAGACAGGCAAATGAAAAGGATATTCATTGCGGTCGATGTTGAAGATGAGCTCAAACATTATCTGGAAAAACTAATTGATGAGATAGGCGGTCTTAATATTCCGAGCATAAGGTTGGTTAAGCCGGAAAATATACATATCACACTGAAATTTCTAGGGGAGGTGGAAGATGATAGGGTTGATGACATAATCGAAGCACTGACGGGAATCGACAAGAGATTTAATAGGAAGGTTTCAAAGATTCTCGGTATAGGAGCATTTCCTAATATGAGAAGACCCCATGTTTTATGGCTCGGAATTGACGACGGGAAAGAGCAATTTTCAAAGATGGCGGATTTTATCAATAACTCACTGAGTATTTACGGTTTTACAAAAAACAGCAGACCGTTTTCTCCGCATCTTACACTCGGGAGATTCAAAAAGCCGATTTCAAATTTAAACTCTTATGTGGGGAAATTAAACGTTCCGGATGTTGAATTCGGGATAAACAGAATAACAATTTACGAAAGTAAACTGTTTCAAACCGGTCCTGTTTATACGGCAATAAAGCACTTTACCTTAACGAGGAGGAAAAATGGCAAATAAAAAGGACAATAGTGAATTAAAGGGCAAAGAAAAAGCGATAGATATAGCTTTGAAGCAAATAGAGAAGGAGTACGGCAAGGGGGCTGTCATGCGTATGGGGGGAGATTCTCCTCTTGATGGAATAGGAACCATATCTACCGGCTCGATATCGTTAGATGCCGCTCTCGGAATTGGTGGTATACCGAGAGGTAGGGTTATAGAGATTTACGGAGCGGAATCTTCGGGAAAAACAACACTTGCACTCCATATGATTGCCGAAGCTCAGAAAGTCGGTGGAGTTGCCGTATTTATAGATGCCGAACATGCTCTTGATCCTATTTATGCAAAAAAACTGGGAGTTGATGTTGATAATCTATATATATCGCAGCCGGATACCGGTGAACAGGCTTTGGAAATTGCCGAAAAATTAATCAGAAGCGGTGGAATCGATATAGTTGTTATAGATTCGGTTGCCGCTCTCGTACCTAAAGCCGAAATCGAAGGGGAAATGGGTGATTCGCACATGGGATTACAGGCGCGACTTATGTCACAGGCTTTAAGAAAGTTAACTGGTGTACTCAGTAAATCAAACACAGCTGCCGTTTTCATAAACCAGGTGCGATATAAAATCGGTGTTATGTTCGGAAACCCGATGACGACTCCGGGCGGACTTGCGTTAAAATTTCACTCGTCCGTCAGACTGGAAATCAAGAGAATCGGTACCATAAAGAAAGGTGATGTTGCCGTAGGGAACAATACTCTCGTAAAAGTAGTAAAAAATAAAGTTGCGCCGCCTTTTAAAGAAGCGAATTTTGACCTAATGTACAATCAAGGTATTTCAAAATACGGTGAGGTCCTGTCGTTGGGAACAAATTTCGGTATAATAGATAAATTGGGGACATGGTATTCCTACAAAGGGGACAAGATGGGGCAGGGGAAAGACAACGCCATGGGATACCTGAGAAACAATCCCGAAGCGTTTAAGGACATAGAACACGAAATCAGGGTTAAGTTGGGTTTGATTAGAGATGAAAAAAAAGAAAAGTGAAATAGTATCGAATGATGACAAGGGGGGCAGATTAAAATCTGCCCTTTCCTATTGTTACAGAATATTGAATTATAAACCGTATACGGAATTGGAAATAGCCCAAAAAATCGGTAATAAATTCGGTGACGATGTCGTTGATGAGATATTGGAAAAATTAAAGAAAGCCCGATTGGTTGATGACAGGCTGTATGTAAAATTATGGGTTGAAAGTAGAGTAAACTCACATCCCGAAGGAATAATCGTAATGAAATACAGATTAAGACAGAAGAGGATTCCCGATGAAATTATAGAAGAATATTTTACTCTCAATCCCGTTGATGAAAAAGAGATGATTAAAAGCGTAATTGGGAAGAAATTAAAACACTACAAGGGGAATAAAAACAAGATGTACAAATATCTATTGGGAAAAGGCTTTAATTCGGAAAACATATCATTTGTTCTCAAAAATTTTCAGACTGCACCATCTTCTCTATAAGATTGCCTATAACTGTTATTAATTGGGGAAAAAAGTCCCATATAACATTTTTGACCGGAGCGAGTTGCCTGCGTGCAATAAATTCAATAATTCCTATTTCTTTATCCTTATAGAAAATAGGTATATCGATAAATGAGAGAGGTTCTCTGTTTTTGGTTATTTTAAACCGGGTGTCAGCGACGGGATCTTTCACAAAAACGATTTTTTTTAGTTGAAAAGCCGTTCCCGGTGTGTCTTCCCCCACTGAAAACTTCTTTTTCATTTTTAACTCTTCCGGACAATCTCCCAATGTATAAAAAAGAACAAGTCGTTCATTTTGGAACAGAAATGTTTGGGCATAAGAGAGATTCACATAATACATGATATCATTCATTATCTTGTCAAAAGCGGCTTTCGGATCATTCTCGTCAAAATAAGTAGAAATGATACTTTTTATTAAGTTTAAATAGAGGTTATGATTTTTCATCAAATCGGCGTTTTTTTCCTCAGAAGTGATGTCTCTAATGGTGCCGATAATGTATTTTAAGTCTCCATAGAACGTAATTTCGAGGATTTTAGGTCCGTGGGAAATCTTTAAGCTCTTATAATTGTTGTCGTAAAGTTTCTCATAGATGTTAAAAATCGCTATACTGTTATTTCTCCCGAATAGTGTTTCATTATAGATGCCCTCAAGGGAAGAAATTTTAAAGAGCGAAAAGAAAGATTTGTTTGCATAGAGGAGTTTCCCCTCTATATCCGTGACAAATAAAGGAATGGGAAGAGCGTTGCAAAGATCTTCCTTCTTGGGATTAAACCCGGGGAATTTTCTATACTTTGTCATATATTGTTTATAATATGAAAAACGATTTGTGTCAATGTTTTAATAAAAAATTGAACTTTTAAGGAATTTTGATAACGGTTGACCGAAATTTCGATTTTAATTATAATGAAATATGAGAATGAAATTATCCCCGGAAGGTTTTTTTGAAGCAATTACAAAGATGTCCGGGAAGTTGCCTATGCCACTACTGGAATCTTACTATGGCGGAGCCTATAGCAGAACACTTATTACAGCTCTACGTTTAGAAATTATAGAAGAATTAGAGAAAGGAGGGCAAAGCGCTGAGGAGATAGCAGAGAAGAAGAGATACAGCCTTGAAGGTATCAAGACACTACTCAACGCACTTGCAGGATTCAATTATATTAATAAAAAAAATAATCTATTCTATATAAACGGTGTATCAAAGAGATGGTTACTCAAGGATTCTCCGGAATCCATGGTTGATGCTATTCTGTTTGTCGGTTATGTCTTTGATACGATGAATAATATGGATGAAATTATTAAGACGGGTGATATTCCGAACTTTCATTCTCCAGACAAACCGAAAATATTTTGGGAAACCTATATGAGGAGTCTTGCTAAATTTGCAAAATTGACATCATTCGAAATAGCAAAAAAGGCGATTTACAAAGGTAAAAACCCCAAAAGACTTTTGGATATAGGGGGAGGGCACGGTATATACAGTATGTCATTTTGTAAGAGATACCCTCATCTGAAAGCGGATATTTTGGATCTCCCTATGGCAGCGGATGTGGGAAGAAAAATTATTAAGGAAGAGGGATATATCGATAGAATAAATTTTATCGAAAAGGATATGTTAAAGGATGATTGGGGTACAGATTATGACATAGTTTTACTGTTTAATGTTATTCATACTGTTACAAGTGAAGAGTCAAGGTTTTTAATTGAGAAGGCATATAATGCCCTTTCTCCGGGTGGGGTTTTGTTGTTGCTCGACTCGGAAAATACGGAAGGAAGCGGTAAAATTTCAGCAACAACAGGGTTCAACGAGCTTATGTTTTATGTAATTACAGGGAAATGTACATATCCGGAAACAGAAATACGTGAATGGATGGAAAAAGCTGGATTTTCCGGAATTGTAAAAAGACGGCTTTTGAATGTTCCCATGTCACTATATCTAAATGCTTTTAAATAATTATTTCGATCTGTAAAAAATGAGTTTATTTTTCCTTATCTTAACCGTATTCCTCTAATTTTTCCATCATTTCGTCGTATTCTTCCTTTGTGATTTCTCCTTTTGCATACCGTTTTTTGATTATATCTTTTGCTTTTTCACTATCGGTATTTTCCATTTTAAAAAGATATCCCCTATTAAATATGAGTAGAAAAAGGACAACTATTATAGCTATTATGATTATAATTCCCATTATGAAACCTCCATCGTAAAAATATCCGAATTCATGCATCATGTTGT
>JAACEC010000095.1 GCA_011682715.1 Pseudomonadota bacterium | reverse complement strand
CTGATTCTTGGTTATATGGTTATTATTCCTGTTTCAATTTTTATAAAGTAAGAGCGAAACATGGATAAGATATTTCCTCTTTCTTTATCGTTTGACGATGTACTGTTGGTACCGAGAAAATCGAGCATACTTCCCGGAGATGTTTCCGTTGAGACGTTTTTCACAAAAAATATCAGATTAAATATTCCGATTATTTCGGCGGCAATGGATACCGTAACGGAATCCAGTATGGCAATTGCTGTGGCAAGGGAAGGGGGGATCGGTATCATACATAAGAATATGCCGATTGAAAGGCAAGCAGTTGAAATTGACAGGGTAAAACGTTCGGAAAGCGGTATGATAACAAAACCGGTTACACTGAGGCCAGAGAACAGATTGTCCGATGCCATTGAGTTGATGCAGAAATATGATATATCAGGTATCCCTATAACCGATGATAAAATGATAATTCGGGGGATAATAACAAAAAGAGATATTATTTTCATTAAAAATGTCAACGATCCCATTGAAAAACACATGACCCGCAGGGATGAGCTAATAGTCGCTAAGGAAAACACCAATTTGGAAGGGGCAAAGAAAATTTTACAAAAACACAAGATAGAGAAATTACCCATTGTTGATGAGAACGATCGTCTGATGGGATTAATAACGATTAAAGACATTATAAAGAAAGAGATGTATCCCCATGCCGCAAAGGACAGTTTCGGAAGGTTGCTGGTAGGTGCTGCACTCGGTGTCACCGAAGATGCCGTTGAAAGAGCCGAAGAAATTGCAAAAATGGGTGTAGATTGTTTTGTTGTGGATACTGCACACGGGCATTCGAGCGGCGTCATAAGAACTGTCAAAAACCTTAGAAAGAAGTTCGATAAAATAGACATAATCGTGGGCAACATAGCAACACCAGAAGCGGTGAAGGATTTGGCCAAATTGGATATAGACGCCGTTAAAGTCGGGATAGGCCCCGGGTCGATTTGTACCACAAGAGTGATAGCCGGCGTGGGTGTGGCTCAGTTCTCCGCCGTATACGAATGTGCAAAAGAGGCGAGAAAATACGATATTCCCATTATAGCAGACGGAGGCATAAAATATTCGGGTGACATAGTTAAAGCCCTGGCAGCCGGAGCAGATAGTGTTATGATAGGCAGCTTGTTAGCCGGTACGGATGAAAGCCCTGGAAATACGGAAATCCATGAAGGCAGAAAATTTAAAGTTTATCGTGGAATGGGATCCATCGATGCAATGAAAGCGGGTAGCAGTGATAGGTATTTTCAGCAAGACGTGAGTAAATTCGTTCCCGAAGGTGTCGTTGGGGAAATACCGTACAGCGGTACCGTTAAGGAGGTGATTTATCAGCTTACCGGTGGAATTAGATCCGGTATGGGGTATTTAGGAAGTAAAGATATTGGAACATTGCAGAAAAAAGCAAAATTTATAAGAATAACATCAGCGGGTCTCAGAGAAAGTCACCCGCATAACATTGCTATGATGAAGGAGCCACCTAATTATGAACCGTCAAGATAAAATACGTTCAACAACTGTTTTAGCCGTCAGAAAAGGCAATAAAGTAGCTTTTGCCGGAGACGGACAGGTTACTATGGAGCATACGATTTTGAAGGGAAATGCCGAGAAAGTTAGAAGAATGTACGGAGGTAAAATTCTTTCCGGTTTTGCAGGTGGGACGGCTGATGCTCTGACTCTCTTTGAAAGGCTTGAAAAAAAGTTGAACGAGCACGGAGGAAATCTGAGAAGATCAGCAGTGGAACTTTCCAAAGAATGGAGAATGGATAAAGTATTGAGGCGTTTGGAGGCAATTTTGTTGGTTGCCGATAAAAACGAAACGCTGCTCATTTCCGGTAACGGTGATGTAATCGAACCCGAAGGGGATATTATAGCCATCGGCTCGGGCGGTCCCTATGCACAGGCGGCGGCTCAGGCATTAATGAAACATACGGATATGCCTGCTGAAGAGATTGCCTTGGAATCGTTGAAAATCGCTTCGTCGATTTGCATATATACAAATAATAATATTAAAATCGAAGTATTGGAGTACTAATGTTAACACCAAAAGAAATCGTAAAAGAATTAGATAAATACATAATCGGTCAGGACGATGCAAAGAGATCCGTGGCAATTGCTCTGAGAAACAGGTGGAGACGCATGCAGGTAAAATCGCCGCTCAGGGAGGAAATAATACCGAATAACATAATTTTAATCGGTCCCACGGGTGTTGGAAAAACCGAAATAGCCCGAAGATTGGCGAAATTATCAAGAGCACCCTTCGTAAAAGTGGAAGCCTCGAGATTTACGGAAGTTGGGTATGTGGGGAAAGATGTTGAATCCATGATAAGGGATTTAATGGAAATCGGCATAAATATATTGAAGGACGAATACGCGGAGAGGAATAAAGACCTAATTGAACAGTATGTTGAGGAGAGATTACTCGATGCCATATATCCCAAACCTAAAGGACTCAATGAAGAGGATTACGAAAAAACGAGGGGATTCTTCAGAGAGCAGTTAAGGGGAGGTCTGTTGGAAGATAAAGATATTGAGATAGAACATAGGAAAAATATCAGACCAAGCATGAAAATGTTTACGAGTGCCGGTGTCGAGGAAATGGATTTTGCTTTACAAGACCTTTTTAATAATATAATAGGCCCACACGATAAGAAAAAATCAAAAATGAAGGTTAAAGAGGCGAGAAAAATTATAAAAGAGGAAGAAGAACAAAAAGTCGTAAACATAGATAAAATTATAAGCGATGCGAAGGAACGAGTTGAGGAGCGAGGTTTGGTTTTTATCGACGAAATAGACAAAATTGTCGGCAGCGGTTCGCAACACGGTCCTGATGTCTCGAGAGGTGGGGTTCAAAGAGACCTTCTACCCATTGTAGAGGGAACTAATGTAATGACTAAGTACGGTATTGTAAAAACGAATCATATACTGTTCATTGCCGCCGGAGCTTTTCAAGGGGTAAAACCAACCGATTTGATTCCGGAATTACAAGGACGATTCCCCATCCGTGTCGAACTTAAAAGTCTTGATACGGAAGATTTTAAGCAGATCCTTACAAAGCCGAAGAATGCCCTTATAAAGCAATATTCAGCAATGTTACGGGTGGATGGGATTAAAATCGATTTTGAAAAAAGCGGTATCGAAAAGATTGCTTATTATGCATCAAAATTAAACAGTACAACGGAAAACATAGGTGCCCGCAGGTTGCAAACCGTTTTATCTTATATCCTTGATGAGATAATGTTTGAAGTCCCCGGGAAAAAAGGGAAGAATGTTAAAATTGACGGAGTTTATGTCGATTCCAAAGTTGAAGAGCTTGTTGAGAGTGATGACTTGAAAAAATATATAATATGAAGTACAAAACCGTAAACTTGAAATCTATAAATAAAGTGAAAATAATAAAAGAACTCATTACGGCATCCGGTATAAAAAAGGAATATAAGGGTAATTTAATAAATGAGATAATAGGATTTGAGAAGAGATTCAATAAATCATTTTGGGATGATTATGTTATGCTCAGGTATATTTCCGATAAAATCGAGGAGAGTGAAGTGATTCTCGGTTTTTCTCAGGCAGGTATGAAATACAACTATTACGATAATGAATTGAAACACATATTCTTGTTGTTGATTATAGGGGATGATTGTAAGGAGCATGTGGAACTCATAACATTTTACAGAAAGTTATTGTCCGATGAGGAAATGGTGACACAAATAATCGAAAGCAAAGGAGAAAATATTTTTGAAGGTAAATTTTTATTCAAACCTGAAGAGACTAAAAAGTAAAAGTTTAATTCCCGCATATGCATGGCTTGTATTGATTTTTGCCGTTTCTTCTATTCCTCATTTGAGGGTCACTTTTAGTAATATTGTCTCAATGGATAAAATAGCGCACTTTTCGGAATATTTTATTTTCGGGTTGATGTTTAAATACGGTTTGTACAAAAACGATGGAAGCAGAGTGAAAAATATAATTACGGTTATAGTTGTTACCGCTTTATTTGCTACTCTGGATGAAATTCATCAATTAATCGTGCCGGGAAGAACGGCTTCGGTATACGATTTTATTGCCGATTTCCTCGGCGGTGCGATTTTCAGTCAGATATACGAGATAGGAGTGAAAAGTAAACGATGGTTATAAGAGCGATAAAGGGGACAAGGGATATTTTTGGACCGGAAGCGAAAAAATGGAACATTGTGGAAAGGAAAATTTTTGAATTTGCGAAAAAATATAACTACGAAGAGATGAAAATACCGACATTTGAATCCACGCAGCTCTATCTTAGAGGAATAGGTGACGAAACCGATATAGTAAACAAGGAAATGTATACATTTACCGATAAAGGCGGGAGAAGTATAACACTGAGACCCGAAGGAACAGCGGGGATTGTGAGAGCTTATATAGAGAACAAGATGTATGCTGACAAAACGGT
>JAACEC010000094.1 GCA_011682715.1 Pseudomonadota bacterium | reverse complement strand
CCGGGCATAATATGAGGATCGATTCCGCCGATGGTTGAAAAGTAGATAAAACCTTTATCATCCACATGATTAACCATATAACCGATTTCATCTATATGACCGGCAATCATAACCCTGGGGGAGCCTTTCTCGTTTAAAACGGCAAAACTGTTTCCGTGATAATCACCGTAAACTCTATCGGCGAATTTACTCGTTCTTTTTCTCCAATTTTCGGCATTTTTGCTCTCAAAACCCGAGGGTCCCGATGTTTCAAGTAGTGATTTCAGGAAAAATTTTTCTTCTTTATTCATATATCCTCCTTTTAATCGATATTTAATTCGTTCTTTATCGTTTCTTCAATCATATTTACAAAATCGGTAAAATATCCCCTTATGACGTAGTGCATTCTGCCGTCAGTCCCTATGATGAAGTTTGTCGGCGTTCCCATAACTTCCAGTTCTCCCATTATTCCTATTGCATCCGGAATCGTTATGGCTTTTAACTTATACTTTTTTGTAAACGCAAGGGCGTCTCTTCTGCTATCCGGTGTAATATCAATGAAAACAACACTCTGACTCCCCTTGAATTTATCCTGTAGTCGTCTTAAGTCATAAGCCTCCGCCTTGCAAAATCCGCATTCCGATTTGAATACCGTTAAAACGACAACCTTTCCCTTGAATTGTTGCAAATAATACAATTTATTATTCACACCCCTCAAACGGTAATTTTTAACACTTCTGTCTATACGTTTCAATGCACCGTATTTTCTCTTCAGTCTCTTAACGTACGGAGCAAAACCTTTATCACTACCCAGTTTTCGGACATAGATCTTGCGGAGTTTTCGCTTCACATCGTCATTTTCACCGTACGAGAGTATCTTCCCGTAAATGACAACAAGAGAATCATCCGGGATCTTTTGCTTTTCCAAAACATAGGAGTAGTGTTCCAATATGGTAGGATCCTCTTCTCCTGTAATTTTTAAATAACCGATAGCTTTTTCGAACTCGGCTTTCGCTTCACCAGCTTTCTTTTCTTGTAAAAGGATATAGGCATACGTATCTATCATATACGCACTTCTCACATAATAATGGTACTTTTGCTTGTAAAACGGGGCAAAAAAATCATTCGCAAATGAATAGGGAAGAGTAAAACGATTTAATGCGGCAACGATAAATTGTTCGGCAAGGGGAATATTGACTCCGTGAATTGCCATCTCATAACTCATCCCGTTTAGTGTCGAAGGAGAAAATTTATTTACATCGATTTCCGCAAGAAGCCCATCGAGTTTTTTATCCTTCGAGATTATCATCTCCTCCGCCGTAATCGATATCTCGTTTGGATTCAATTTTCCTGTTTTTTTCAACTTCTCATAAGCTGCTTTTGTATTCCCCTTCTTCGACATAACTATTGCAGCATAAACATCGGCGTCATCCACGGCATCTTTATAATACATCACCTTTTTGTAATAGTAATCATAATTTTTGAATATCTTGTACTTTACGGTTGCAAGAAAACAGCTTTTATAGATATCATAAGAAAACTCCGGGAATTTGGTTGCAATAGACGATATAAATGCAGTGTCCCTCGAAGCCCGCCCGAAATACTCTATCATATTTGTAGGTTTAATCTTCTTGTTGAGCATTGATTCGAACAGGCTGTCAGCTTTTTTCATATTATAGCGGGACATTATTACGGTAAAAGTCCTATAAAATCCGGGAGTTCTCTTCTTTGCCATATTGAACATATCGGCAAGTCGAACATTGAAATTCGGTATGTTATATCTTATATTGTCGAGAAACAGATAAACGGAATAATCCTCTGGAAAGAGTTTCAATTCTCTGTTTGTATAGCGTAAGATAATACTATTTTCTCTTACCCCGGCATTATAGATATCTCTGGCATGATTGAAATTCGCATATTTAAGAACTTTTCCTTTTCTTTGAAAAAATACGGAATAAAAATACCCCTTCTCCGGATATCGATTACCGTTCATATCCTCAAAATAATACTCAATAAGGTTCGTTCCGGATTCCGGTATAATGGTGTACTTAAACTTCCCCTTTTCTCCTTTCACAAAAACAGCCGTATCACTGAATGTCGTATCTATATAATCCCTGTATACGAGAAGAATCGAATCGGCTTTAAACTTGAAGTTCAATTTAACTTTTTCCCCGATTTTTTTATATCCGGTAAGATTTTTCGCCCCACATCCCGTAGAAAATACCAGTATAGAGATAAGGAACAGCATTATAGTTCTTCTTAAATTCATAATACCTCCAGAATATTTATAACATCATAAATTGTTCTGATCGAATAGTCAGGATTACCTTCGAATAACTTCAATCTGTCTCCGTAACCGTACATTGCGGCACATGTTTTAATACCGGCATTTTTACCCGCTATAATATCAAGATACGTGTCTCCGACAAAAATTGTATGTTCGTCATCAAAATCAATAATTTTCTTAATATTATAAATTATTGCGGGGTCCGGCTTATAAGGTGTGTTATCCTCCGTACCCATAATTACGTTAAAATAATGGACTATATGAAAATGTCCGGCAATTTTCTCCGTGATTCCGGTCGGTTTGGTTGTTGCTATTGCCAATAAAGCCCCGCTTTTCTTTAACTCCTTCAATGTAACCTCAACACCTTCGTAAAGGCAAGAACCATAGTAAAACTGCTCCACATAAATTTTTCTGTACTCCTCTATGCACCAATCCGTTTTATCCTTTAATTCCACAGGCAATATTTCGCTGTACATATCCTTGAGCGTGTGACCTATCATCCGCTCTACCCATGTTTTATCATATTCGATTCCCATCTCTTCAAGGGGATAAATAAAAGCGTTTATTATTCCGTTTTTCGAGTCGAATAGTGTTCCATCAAGATCAAATATAATGGATTTCATATTGCTATTCTATATTAAATTTATGATTTTGTGAAGTAAAAAGGGAAAATGGATGAAATAAAGAAAATCTTCCAATTCTACCTATATGAAGTTAAGAATTCAAAACCTGTGTTTGATTGCATATATTTTGATTGCACATATATATCAAAATGTTTTATTATTCAAAATAACATCACAAATTAATTACCTATTTTGATTTTAATGCCAAACCCTATCAAAATATCATTCGAAAAATATGGTTCCTCATCAAGACTAAACCGATATATTGGTGTATTATAAACCTCCAAATACATTTTAATTTTTTTACTTCCGGGTAATTGAATACCACCGGAATAAAGAAAACTTCTGTATTTCCCATTATAAAAATCGCTAACATCAGTCATTAATTTGTATCTAATCGCGGAATATAGTGATACAGAACCTATTCTCTTACTGAATAGTAAATCCGTTTCCACTGTCGCTCCATAAAACAAAGACAATCCTGTATTTAATTGTAAAGCAACTGCCGGGTTAAATCTACCTTCCTTTAGGATATTACGGCACATGGAAATTTCTGCTCCGACTAAATAAACTTTTGCTCCCGCTTCCATCCTATTCCCTAAGCCATACTTGAAAGATAGTTCAGGATATAATATAAAATATTCTTCTCCATCCATGTATCCAATCCCCATAGGAATCGATATGGCTGTTGTCTTCTTACCCTTTTTAAGAACTTCGGCAGTTCGAAAAGTTCCGGCACATCCTGTTATAAAAAAAATAACATATACCAAGAAAAAAAACACCTTAATTCTTTTAAGATTTGCAAAACTTTTTATTCTGATTTTCATAATATTCACCCCCTTAATCTCTTTTATTATAAATCAAAACCATTCCTCTGTCAAATAATATTATTTCGAAAGGGAAAATAAACTCATTTAGAATAAAATTGGAATTTCCCCTTTGAAATGAATATAATTCTTTTGATAATCCAAAACTACGGTATAAATCTTTACACCGGACTCGTATGCTTTTTTTAAAGTATCACTAAATTCCGGGTCTGTCTTTTTATTCGGAGAAAATATTTCCGCATCAACGAATATGAGGATAAGCACAGCACTTTCATCGCCTCTCTTCACAGAGTCGATCAGGTTGAGAAGATGTTTTCTTCCTCTCAAAGTCGGGGCATCGGGGAAGAGTGCTGCTTTCCCTTTCTTCAATGTGCATCCCTTTACCTCCACCCACATCTTCCTGTCCTTTTTTATTAGTAAAAAATCAATTCTACTATCACCGTTTTTTACCTCTGCCATAATTTTATCAAAATCCCTAAACAGTGAAACAGACCTGTTTTTAATGATTGCCTCTGCAATATTTCTGTGAAAAGAGGAATTCACAAGTATCCATTTCCCCTCTGATTTTGCCGCAATCAAATCCCATTTTGTTTTTCTGTTCTCGTTTTTGGCACGTCTTATAAGAACCTCATTCCCTTCGTAAAGTAGCTCTTTTAATCGTCCGGGATCGTGGACATGAACCTCCGCGATTTCACCGTTTTCCCGTTTTACTTTCCCGAGAAATCTGTTAGGTC
>JAACEC010000093.1 GCA_011682715.1 Pseudomonadota bacterium | reverse complement strand
TTAACACGGGGCTTCTCCGAAAACAACAATCTAATCTTGACATTAATTTTGCTATGTGCTATAAGTTTAGTATGTATATGTAAATGGGAGGTAAGATATGAAAAAGGTTTTAATCCTTGTTTTCCTGAGCTTTGTAATAGCATTTGTAGGTTGTAACAAAACAGTAGTTGATTTTTCTTTGAATTCCACATTTTCTTTGAAATCAGTAGTTTTAAAAATCGACACCTCTTTAACGGCTACTCCTTATTTAGCAGATACCGTTTATGTCAATTGGGCAATTGAGGAGCCAACACAGGGAGAAGGTCTAGCAATATTCAAATCGACTGATTCAACCAATTTTCCCGTCACTCCGGAATCATCATATATCTACGGAAGAATAAATTCTTACACCGACGTTGATAATGTGATGCCCGGCGATGATTATTTTTACCGTCTGACACTACCGACAAGCAGTGATACGGCTGTTGTTTATACTCTTGAAACAAAACTGAGAGATACAATAAAAGTATTGTCTCCTGTTCCCACAGTTGATACAGCATTCCAGGCAGATACCACAACAGGTGATACAATTATGCCTAATGCTCTGACCATTCAATTCAAAGCTTCCGGTGATGTGGAAACATATTCTGTTGACATAGGATACATTGACACAACAACGAATCAGTATAAACCCATCTGGATGAGACTAGGGATGAAGTGCTTTGATTCTACAAGTTCATTCCCAGATACCGTCCCATTCGATACCACCGCGATGGGTAAAGATGATGTTATTTACAGTGTAGATTCGTCGACCAACTATTTACATTGAATTTTACAGGGGCAGACGGAACGGCAAGCGAAATTATTTCTAAACCTAATCAAGTATATATCGTCAGGATTCAAGCTCAATATGCTAACGAACCCGTTAACGATCCTAATGTTCTCTCATTGACTGTTAACAATACATCGATGAGGTGGACCGCATTTAAGACAGCACCATAAGATCACAATAAATTAAGAATAAAATAAAAGCGGAGATTTAAGTCTCCGCTTTTATTTTATTACTTGATTTTTTTACGATATGCTTTTAAGATACTATATATGAATGAAAAGATTATACTTCTGGTTACTTTTCTGGTAACTTATCTGTTCATTATTACATCGGAAAAAATCAGCAGTATCTTAGCCAAATTTCCCCATATTCAAAGAATTTTTATCTATAAAGGAATTATTATATGGATATCTTTACTTTTCATGATTCTCCTAAACATTATATCCCCGAGAAATATAATCAATTACACTAACTGGGATATAATATGGTTGTTCATCGGGACTATGGTGATAGCAGAGGCGTTTATTCTTTCGAAAATACCCGAACTACTGGCTAATAAACTTCTTAAATTCTCGAATTCACTTGTTTCGGCCATTATAATCCTCAGTGCTTTCGCAGGTTTCATTTCTATATTCTGTGAAAATGTAGCAACAGTTCTTATCGTTGCCCCGATTGCTTTTGAGATAGCCCGTAAAATGGACGTTTCCCCGGTCCCCTTTATAATAGCTATTGCTATCAGTTCTAATCTTCAGGGAGCCGCTCTTTTAATCGGAGATCCGCCAAGTATGATTCTTGCAAGCTTTAATCATATGAAATTTATGGATTTTATAATATACCACGGAAAACCTTCGATGTTCTTCATAATGGAAACCGCCGCATTAGTTTCTCTGATTGTTCTATATATTTTGTTCAGAAAATCAAACAAGAAAATAAAAGTCGAGAGCAAAAAAACCGGGGTTGACGTAATGCCCGGTATAATACTTGTCTTATTTATTATAACAATTTCATTAGGGATATTCTCCCCGGGAGCAACGGCACTTATTTATGCCACAATTGCGTTTTTGTGGATACTGTATAGGAAAAGAAAAACAGGATTTAAAATTGCAAAGAACCTTGATTATGATACCGTGTTTTTCCTGATTGGTGTTTTTGTTTTTACCGGTGCACTTGAGCAGTATGGCATACTTACAAGCATTGCACTTTGGTTCAAACAACTGGCTAATGGAAACATTTTTATAACATTCACGATTTTGGTTTGGGGCTCGGTAATCATCTCTGCATTCATAGACAATGTCCCGTATGTGGCTGCTATGATGCCTGTGGGTATAAAGCTGGCCACATTTCTGGGCATTAACCCATCTCTGTTTTTGTTCGGTATCGTAATAGGAGCCTCAGTCGGGGGTAACATAAGTCCCGTAGGCGCATCGGCAAACATAGTGGGTATAGGTTTACTGAGAAAAAGACATTATTCAGTAGGTTTTTTCGATTTCTTTAGGATCGGGTTGCCCTTTACCTTTTTCAGTGTTCTTGCCGCATACATATTACTCTGGTTAATTTACGGTATCAGATAATAATTTCGATCCCACTCGGAATAAAAATATTTACTCTCTTGACATAAAGTAAAAATTTCTGTAATATATGCTCTAATAGTTACGGAGGTAAAAAGATGAAAAGAACATTTCAACCGAGCAATAGACGTAGGAAAAGAAACCACGGTTTTAGAAAAAGGATGAGCACTGCCAGCGGAAGAAGGATAATTAACCGCAGAAGAGCTAAAGGGAGAAAGAAATTAGCCGCATAATGGCTACTGATAATACCTTTCCAAAATCGCTGAGACTGGCGAAGAACAGTGAATTCCGAACCGTTTTTTTCCATGGAAGAAGGTATATTTGTGATGGTATATCGATTTTTGCTTTGAAACAAAAAGAGAAAAAAATAGGTATATCGGTATCTTCAAAAAAATTGAGAAAAGCTGTTGACAGAAATCGCGTAAAGAGAATATTAAGAGAGATAGTGAGAAAAAAGAAGAATTTAATTCCCGATAACTTACATTTGGTTTTCCTATACAATAAAAAAGAAGTTCCGACTTATGCAAAAATACATAAAGATGTTAAATGTCTTTTTCAAAAGTTGCAGTAATATTTTAAAAAAGACTCTCGTAATTCTAATCAGAATATACCGTGCAATGATCTCCCCTTATTTACCGGGACAATGCAGATTTACCCCCACATGCTCACATTATTCCGAAGAGGCAATAATGAAATACGGAGTAGCCAAGGGAGGGTTTCTGTCCATAAAGAGAGTTGCCAAATGCCATCCGTTCCATCCGGGCGGATATGATCCCGTACCTTAGGAGGTAATAATGGATTTGAATAAAAGAATGTTAGTAGCTCTCGTCCTTATAACCGTAATTTTGGTGGTTTGGCAAATGTTTTTCTTTAAAGCCCCCCCAAAAAAGAATCCCACCAGCGACAGCACAAAAATCGCCGATACAACTATGGTTACCAATACTACTCCTGAAAATTCAATGGTAAGGAGTAATGTTACTGCTCCCAAAAAAGAGATCGCCATTACGAGCAAAATCGCCAAATTGCCTCATAACACTACAGGAAACATAGATACTATCAATGTTACAACCCGTCTTTACAGAATGCAAATAACGAGTCGTGGTGCATCGATTATAAATTGCTATGTTAACAAGTACCGCAATGTAAAGGGTGATACTTTAAATATAATTAAAGGCGAACCGCAAAGCGGAATTACCCTCTACTCCGGTGACTACGAAATCCCTCTGGACAGTATCGATTTTAATTATAATAAGAAATCTGTGGAAGTAAACGGTGAAAAGTTAGACACTTTATTATTTTCATGGAAAAATGATACTTCAAGTGTTCTTTTGGGATATGTTTTCAATAATAAAGATTACAAAATCGATATTTTCTACAAAGTAAACGGTATAGATGTAGATTGGGTGAAATTCAATTTCCGTGATGGTTTGGCATATGAAAAGAAATACAAGAAAAAGGAAATCCGTGCCGCAAAAGCTTTTGCCAATCTCGGTGGTACGGTTGAGAAATACAGTTCAAAAACATTGAAAAAGGGTGATGTTTCCTATGTAGGTCACAGCTCTTTTGCCGGTATTCGTAACACGTACTTCACGGCAATGTATATTTCCGACCCTAAAAATGTCAAGGGTTTTGATATCCATTTTGTTGCGGACGGTGTTTTGAACTTCAGCTTTGACAAAGATTACGTCCCCGATACTCTTAATACGGTATCTTTCTATCTCGGACCTCTCGATTACACAATACTAAAATCATATGGTGGACAGTTTACGGATATTTTCGATTGGGGCTGGAAGATTATAGCGCCCATAAGTAAATTAACACTAAATATAATGCTCTTTATTCAAAAATTTGTTCATAATTACGGCATAACCATAATTATACTTTCCGTGTTTTTCTTCCTCATCTTCTTTCCTCTCACTCTATCCAGTTTTAGATCGGCGAGGAAAATGCAGGAATTACAACCGGCATTAAGTGAGCTGAAAGAAAAGTATAAGAACAATGCACAAAAATTAAACCAAGCGACAATGGGGCTCTACAAGAAAAACGGGGTGAATCCCTTCTCAGGATGCCTGCCGATACTTTTGCAGACCCCAGTATTCTTCGCTCTATATCAGGTATTGAAAAGTACAATCGAATTAAAGAGTGTTTCATTCCTTTGGATGAAAGATCTAACTGCAGCCGATCCTTACTACATATTACCGATTTTAATGGGGATATCCATGTTCATACAGCAAAAATTCTCCAATCCAGATCCGAAACAAAAATATATGACTTACTTAATGCCCATATTTATGGTGTTCATATTCTTGAGTTTCCCGGCAGGATTAACCCTATACTACTTAATATACAATTTACTATCACTACTTCAACTTTATATCATTCACTTAGAGGTAATCAATGAAAAAAAGAACAATCCCGCAGAATCAAAATGACGATAAAAACAGAGTCGTCGTTCTTGAGAATCAAAACATAGATAGGGCGATTGAGGAAACACTTAGAGAACTGAAAATCAAGCGAGCGCGAGCGGATATTAAAATCACCGAATACATAACTCATCATCTTTTGTTTTTCAAAAAGAAGAATCAACGCATTGAAGTATCGACGAAGGGGGAAAAGAAGTTTTTGCTTGAGGCTTTAGGTAAAATTTTAGACACATTAAATATAGAGTACGAATCCGCAGTATATACACGAAAAAAAGGATTAATCATACTTACGGTAAATTCCAAGGGTTCCGGGAACAAACTGATCGGGAAACAGGGAAAAACAGTACAGGCAATAGAGTATCTGCTGAATAAAATAGCACTTAACAACAACATTAAGGTAAAAATAATAATTTCAGTCAATCCTTGAATATGCTTTTACAAAA
>JAACEC010000192.1 GCA_011682715.1 Pseudomonadota bacterium | reverse complement strand
CATAGCCTAGATAGTCTTCATGCACTGAATCGACACCGAAAACCCTACCAATCCAATCTACTGTTCTAACTACATTTCTCTCGGAATTTCTCTTACCACTTTTGATTCCCTTTATACTACTATACAAAGAATAGTATATATCTTGACCGACTATCCATATTTTTCCGCCACCGGCAAGATATTCGTTTATATTTGCCGTATCCTCCTCTGTAAAACAAGGAGCATTGTAATCATCATATGCATTCCATATAACAAGATCGGCAGCTTTCATCTTCGCAAGAGAAGGACCGTTTTCGCTTTCGTCAGTCGTAGGACCGTACCAATATAAACTGTCGCTCCCGAGAATATTTACAATAGGTATATACCAGGTTGAATCCGGATTATACGGTGCTCCATGTCCTTCTGCATCTTCTACAAATAAAACCTCAAAATGTTTCGGAGTCGTATAAATGAACTGTGTATCGTTGGAAGCATTTGTATCCGGTAAATTTACATATACAACGGTCTTATATCGATGATTGAGTTCATAATCAAATGAATCAATGTTCAGAACACTATCACTAAAGGCGTTCAAATTAATATTTGAGGAATCCAAATGAACCAAAGATGTGGAATCGTATACAGCCGAATATACATTAAAGGTTTCACTTGTATTCCCATAATTGTTGATCATAGCTGTAATTGGGTAATATTGCCCATTTACGATTCCCGAATCCGGAGAAATTATAGAGCTTACACCTACATCAACTGTTGTAACAGCATGGGTATAAACAAATTGTGTATCGTTGGAAGCATTTGTATCCGGTAAATTTACATACACAACAGTTTTATAAGAATGGTTTGGTTCGTAATAAAATGAATCCAATCTTGCTGTATCATTACTTAGAGATCCCAAATTAACAGATGTTGTATCTGAAAAGAGCAAACTATCGGTGGTGGAATCATATACAGCCGCATATACACTGAAATTCTCACTTGTATTTCCGTAATTGTTGATCATAGCTGTTATTGGGTAAAATTGACCACTTACGATTCCCGAATCCGGGGAAATTATAGAACTTACACCTACATCACGAACAGTCTTTACATACTTTACAACACAATAATGCGCGTTTGTTGGATAGGAACGAGCAAGAATATAAAAGGAACCGTCTTTCGATATTTTCACTCTCTGTCCCCATGAATCGTAGTTATATGCCACTGTATCGCCCCAGTAGCAGAAAGTAATGTATCTCTCTTTATCGTAAAAATATCTTTGTAACTACCATAATAGAGACCAGTCACAAGTAGTCCTCCGGAACTATCTATTGCCAAGTCATTACCTATTTCTTTGTAAAATGCGGGGCTACTTGAATATTCTCCTCCGCCTGAAGGATTTATTGCTTTGATATAATAAGAGGTATCTGCCTCAAAATTATGCAACATAAATATATTGCCGTACGCATTAAAAGTAAGTGCATTCGAATAATTGTCCGTTGTATCGTTGCCTATTTTGGCATATGAAAGAGAATACGAGGAAGAAGATATCTTATGGTATTTCATAAGAAGGTAATTCTTTACCGTATCACGATATGCATAACCCGATACGTATATATCTCCGGAGTCATCCAAAGCAATAGCCAAACCATTGCTTGTCATACTTGAATCCAATGTGTCCGCCCAAATAACATTCCCTGATGAATTAAGTTTTACTGTAACACAATAATCGGTAGTGTCAGTAAGCCAAATATCACCTGTAGCATATATATTTCCGCTATCATCCGTGGTTATTTTGCTACCTTCCGACTTTACGGCAAAAAGAGTATCTGCCCAATCAATCACATTATTGTTTTTATATTTAACAACCGCAAACACGGGATATGCCCCTTTAACATACCCTGTCAGTATAACATTGTTATTGTTATCAACCGTAATCCCATGCGAATGTTCATCACGACTATTATTCCATTCAAACGCTGTTGACCACAAACTATCGCCCGATGTATCAAGACCAACTGTAAACATTGCATAATCATCTCCATTGGATGAATATCCCGTTACAATAGGCTGTCCTAAAGTGTCCAGTGCAATATCTGTCGAATAATGGGGATAACCGCCACCTATCATTTTTGTCCACTGAATTGAAAATGCATTGGCATTGAGAGAAATAGAAAAAAAAAGTAAAATCACCGATATTACTAATAATTTTTTCATAAACTCCTCCTAAAAAGTTTAAAAAATTTGATTGTCGAGTAAGATTAACACCTCTTTAATAGAAAGTCAATGAAATTAAATCAATATGTTGTTACAATGTCAAAATGTCACATGTAAATTATGCATATCGGGGTCTATAATTAAAAAATGAGATATAATAAGTTATCTTTTTTATGATATACTAATGAGTAATATGGCAAGGGTTGCAGATGTGGCTTACGGGGTCCGTCTAGGACTAAGGTTAGTCTAAGTGACTCGGCCTGAACTGCCGTCTGCGACCTTGCCAATACCATGTCTAATGGGAAGATGCCTTTTAGTGGCTATTATAGACGTGAAAAAAGGTATTGGCAGCGTCATATATCCAATAATCATAGAGGAGGTATAAACATGAAGATGAAGGAATTATTGGGAGGCATTGATGTAGGTTCTGAATCTCACCATGTAGTAGTAATGGATATACTGAAGGAAAAGTTTTATTTGACAGGAAAATACCGCATCAATTTAGTGAGTTTCACAAAGGTATAAGAGAGTTTAGGGAAATAGAAACGAGGGAAAGGGGTAAAATATCATTTGGGATAGAAGGAAAGAATGGTTATGGATCTCCGTTTGACAGGATTCTTGGCGAAGAAGGTTTTAGCCTATACAACATAGACAACCTAAAGTTGAAACGATTTCGGAATATATTTGGAGCGGAATGGAAGACCGACAGGCGAGATGCGACAATGTTAGCAAAGTTAATGAGATTTAGAAAGCAGTTAAATGGAGATAAAGAAAAAGCATTTATTCCTGTAGAAAAGGTCTCGATAGTATTTGATAGGCTCAAGGTTCTTTCACGTCATCAACAGACATTGGTGAATGAAAAAGTGCGAATAAGCAACCGTTTACGTAAGAAACTTTTAGAAATATGTCCGGGAATATTGGATATATTGGGGGATGTCGCAAGTAAGAAGTTGCTTCGGGTTCTTGTTAAATATCCGAATTTTTTGACATATAAAAAGCTAACAAAGGAGAAGCTTTTACGGATTAAAGG
>JAACEC010000092.1 GCA_011682715.1 Pseudomonadota bacterium | reverse complement strand
GGTCTAAAAAATTCACGATCAACACCACAAGGAATCACATAAGTATTTTTTGTATTTAAAATCTTTGCAATCTTTTTAGATACTGCTATTGATACGGCACAATGCCTTGCAACAAAACGAGAAATGAGACTTTGCCATTTAACGTATAAAACATCACTTCCGTGAAATGTGCAGATCATGGGGCATTTGTTTTGGAAGAGTGATATAAAACCTGTTAAACCGTAGTGGGCGTGTATAATATCAATATTATTTTCCTGAATAATTTTATTTATTTTGAAAATGGCTTTTAGATAGTTGAATTTGTTATTCTTACCGCTAAAGGAATAACGTATTATGTCTATAGATGGATCAGTTTCTCTTATAGATTCAACCTGTTCATCAACAAAAGGTCCCAAACCGTTATCAACAACCAATATTCTCATAATCCATAAACTTATATTATATTTGTTATACTTTGTCAATTCTATTGAAAAATCTCGTAAATTGCATTATAATCGTTGTATGAAAAAGAAACATTTGTTTTTATATATTATGTTATTGTTTATATTTTTTCACGTTAAATATATTTACTGTTCGAATTGGTTTAGGTTGGATATTCCAAGTAGATTAGATATAATAAATAATACAAATTCTTTAAATTGGATTACTGTAAAAGACGGTCATTTTGTGATTGCGAAAACGGGTAAAAGAATCAGATTTTTCGGAACAACTGTAGGTTGGAGCTATCCTAATGCTTCACATAAAGCAATTGATAGATCGGTTGAATATATGAAGAGTGTTGGAATTAATTCGGTTAGAATACACTATCCGGGGTTGTGGGAGAGGGAAAAGAATCAATTTAATAAGGATAAAATAAAAAAATTCGATTACTTAACATATTCTTTGTCTGAGCATAAGATATATTATGTTTTATATTCATTAAACATGCTTTATTTGAATTATAAAGGGGAAAATGGTTATTCCTTTAATGCTACAAGAGTAGCAACATTGATGGATTCCAGTTATATAAGTGGAATAAAGGTATTTTGGGATTCTTTGATGAACCATAAAAATATTTATACTGGAATAAAATATAAGGACGATTCGGCACTTGCTTTTATAATTTTGACAAATGAAAATTCTGTGGACAAATTGTTAAGAATAAAAGGAGGGAAAAAATTGCTTCGCAGGTATTGGAATTTATATAAAGGGAAATATGGTTTCTCTAAGATTCAATTCCCGACTTCTAAGAATAGCAAAACATATAAATACTTACTTCAGTTCGCGGCAAAGGAAGACTCAAGTTATTTTATGAATATGAAAGAATTCTTGAGAAGTATTGGTGTCAAAGTCCCAATGACATTCACAAACAATCCATATTCCTACTATACACAGAAAATACTTTATAAAATTGTTGATTTTATATGTGTTCATACTTACGGTAAATATGCTGTAGGGAATTCAGACAAGGTGTTAAGAAATTCTTCTCCTTTAGTATTCAATAAGAATATTCCGCCAGCATTTCCTACCAGAATGTTGACAGTTAATTATCAAAATAAGCCTATTGTTGTAGATGAATGGAATATTGGTTACCCATCAATTTATCGTATAGAGCCCATTATATTGATTCCAATATTATCAGCTTATAATGATTATGATGGTGTATTTTATTTTTTAATGTATGCACATGGAAACTATGTGGAAAATCCTCACAAAAGGCAGAAATATTACCTTACCTCTCTTGAAAATCCTTATTCATTACAAGTATTGTTTATCCCGATTATGTCTTATATGCTTAGAAATGCTTATATTCCTGTAAATAAGGATTCATTAATATTGAATATAGGCGATAAAGATAAAAAGATAGAAAAGGTATTTCAGTATAAGTATAATCCAATGATAGGTGTAAAGGGGTTACTTTATTATATTAAAAGGGTGATTATTAGATTTACAGATAAATCGAATTTAGCATTAATTAAACTTAATATACCCAAAAATAATATTATAAAAAATAATAATTTATTTTGGAATTATAGAAAAGGCATTTTTTCATTTGTGTCCAAAAGGTATTTTACATATGCAGGTAAAGGTAATGGCAAGTTTAGATTTAAAGGTTTCGAAATTAATTCAAATAACAATAGATTATATTTAGTGATGATGCCTTTAGATAGAAAAATATTGAGAAATTCCAATAAGATAATTATTGTTGTAGGAGAAGATTCATATCATGATAGTGATAAAAAAATAATAGATAAATCACTTTTGAATAAATATTTAATGTATTATCCGGGTAAAATTGAGCAGACGTCAATAAAAAGAGTACCTTCTATAATATGGGTAAAACCGGTTAATGTTGATATCTATATGCCATATAATATTAGAGCTAAAATGGGGATATACGCATTATACCCGAATGGGAAGCAAAAGTTTATTTCCCATGTTATTTTAACAAACAATCATTTGCATTTTGATATTGATACAGGGAAGTATAAGACTTGTTATTATATATTGAAAATAACAGATTATTAATCGAATTAATGGTAAGATTTAATCCGAAAATACAATTAGTTTTAATTGACAATGAAGTATATTTAAGTTATAATCCGCTATGTTATGATGGATGATATAGAGAATAGACATGTTTTATTGGTTAAACAAAACAATTCAGTCCCTTACGATGCACATGTTTGGCATGAAATAAATATTATTAGAAAGATATGCAATAATACAACCATGTTTAAGATTGAAGATTATAAAACTATTAAAAGATGGAAGGAATTGCCGATTCCCAATAATGATTTAATAGAAAACGCCGGATTACTATTGAGGAAATAAGGGGATTCATTCAAATGAAAATTTGGATTGATATAGATAATGCACCTCATGTCCTAATAATGGAACCGATAATAAAGGAACTAAGAGAAGCGGGGCACGAGGTTTTTGTTACGGCAAGGGATTATGGGCAGACAATTGAATTGCTAAAAATCAAGAATATAGATTATAAAGCTGTAGGAAGGCATCCGGGTAAATCTAAAATAAAAAAGATATCCTTCTTATTTTTCCGTATGATGGAATTATATTTCATATTATTTGGGAAAAAAATTAAAGTCGCATTTTCTCACGGATCGAGGTCAATGGTTTTACCAGCCAAATTACACGGAATCCCTGTTTTAATAATGTATGATTATGAATATGTCGCTGATTTTTTGTTCAGGGAATTCGGTGATAAACTAATCGTACCTAAGCTTATTGTTGATAAATTAATTGCGAAACAGGATATAAAGGATAAAATAATTAGCTATGATGGATTGAAAGAAGAACTATATATATGGGATCATGAATATGATGGTAATTGGGCAAACGGTTTATGTATTGACAGAAGTAAAATATTAGTAGTTTTAAGACCTCCGGCGACTATGGCGCATTATCATAATCCTATAAGTGAAGTAATATTTTACAAAATTATAGAAAATACAAAGTACAGGAAGGATATTTCGGTTTTATTAGTCCCCCGGACAAAAGAACAAGTAGGTGAAATTACTAAAAGAATAAGAGATATGGGAAATATTTGTGTTCTTGAACATGCAGTTGACGGGATAAGCATGTTAAAAGATGCTGACGTGATTATAGGCGGAGGGGGTACCATGAATAGAGAAGCCGCTTTATTAGGGAAAAGAGTTTATAGTATATTTCATGGTAAAAAAGGTAGTATCGACAAGTGGTTAGAAGATAACGGATATCTAAGTTTTATTAATTCAGAAAAAGATATTGATAACATTAAATTTAAAAAGTCGATAAAAGAATTTCAAGGAAAGAGAAACAATTTGCTCGCTAAACAGATAAGTAGAATAGTTTTAGAGAATGCAAAAGTATATCATGAAAATAATGATTAATTACAATAAGTATTTTTATGTTTTTATATTTGGGGCTATTATGTTTATAGCTCTACAAGGCTCGCTTAGGGGGGAATATTTTAATACCATTTTATTGGAAAAAGGAAGCGGGTATAACTCTGATATTAACTTTAAAATATTATCAAAATATTACGGATTAAAAAATAAAATAATAGACTTGGATTCTACTCAATTGGTTGATTCTATTTTTAAAAATAATAATGGTGACTATATAAAATCCATTTGTATTAGTTATAAAAATTTAGAGGATACATCTTTAATTAGCAATGGTGAATTAAATATTATAAAGAACGTAATATCAAAAGGGAGCAATTTGATAATTAATGATATAAAAGATTCCATTTCTCTCGATAACATTGAAATATTAACGGATTCTGCATTTGATGGTGCCATTTATTTTCATAACGACGATGCATGGAAATTTGATTCCGATGAGTTCAATATAGCCGATGTTCTTGCCAATACGATTGTCTCTGTAGATTCATCTTTTAGTAACGCATATTTTATAAATTGTGGTAATTGTACGTCTATAATTTCGGATAGAAACGATAATGAAAGTATATTCGCGTATTATAAAATCAATCAAGGTAAAATATTTTTAAACGGAAACATTATAGATAAAAATCTATACGAAAGGCAACTATGGAAAATGTACTATGGATATTCTTATCTTTATGTATATATACAAAATATATTACCTATAATGATGTTTTTAAAATATTCAAATGGTGATATGTGTTGGCATAGCATACAAAAATATGCTAATCTGACAATAGATGATCCATATTTTACGGAACCTTATGGTTATTTAAATTTCCATGACCTATTAAATGAAATGCAAGAACATAATTTTCATACAACTATTGCTTTTAAACCAGTGAATTATAATCGTAACTTCGATTCATCGGTTGTCAGTCTATTTAAAAATTACCCTAATAGATTTTCTATTGTTCAACATGGGAATAATCATGACGGATATGAATTTATATGTTATACACAAGAACAGTTGGATACTTTAAATGAAATGTATGACAGTGTATTTATAAATCAGACTCCGAGGCCATATAAAGATCAAGAGTGTGATATCGTTGAGGGCAGAACTCGCCTCGATTATATGTATAATAAAATAGGGATTGATTATGGTAAGGAAATGGTATTCCCATGGGGTATATCTTTATCTCAGACACTTGAAATGTTGAAAAAATATAATTTTAATGCAACTGTAAACGGACAATATGAACCATATTTGCTTCTTCCGGGTGATTGTGATACAAATTATGATTTTAATATGCGACTTGCAAATATGAGGTTTAGAAATTTTGCAGTTGTTTTTAGGAGACACCCTTATTCTCCACCGGAAGATACTAGTAATCCTATTTATTTCAGGTTTAAACTAAATTTATTTTTAGACAAACCCCTTTTGACATATTCGCATAATGGATTATTTTCAAACGGTCAGGACGCATATAGTAAAATTGCAGATAGTATTAATGTATGGTATCCCGATATAAAATGGAATTCGTTAGGTTATATAATGAAAAGACTTTACTTGGAAAAACTTAATTTTGACAGCACAATTGATGTGCTTTATTTTGGAAACGATCTTGTGATTGAAAATAAGACAAATAGAGAAAATTTGTATCATCTCAAAAAGTATGAAACAGGGAATGTGCCAATAAATTATATAACAATTAATGGTCAATCTGTAGGCTATTCCCTGATGAATGATACATTGCTTGTGAACGTTGATATCCCTGCACATAGTGAAAGAGAGATAAAAATTCGATACTATTCCGGAGATAAAGATTTTTTAATCGATGGTAATTATGTAAAATTAGAGCGGGTTAACGATACACTCTACTTTGATTTTCTTGTTTCCAATATGGGGGCAGATAGCGGAGCATGCCCTGTTTGTGTATATTATAATAAAGGAGATACAGATTCCCTTTTATATTTGTCAGCAGTATATTTGAATTCTTACTGCTCAAAAATGATAAAATTTCCTATAAGCGATTCGTTAGATCTAACAGATAACGGGTTGGAGATAAAGTTAGATCAGTTTAACTTAATTGATGAGACGAACGAAAATAATAACGATTATATATTTCCACAATCTAGGGTTGTTCAAAAACATAAAATCATTGAATTTAATATTAGGATATTAAAATCGGATGGTAGTAATGCTGTTTTTAAAATGAACTCACCTTTGCAATCAAATTGCGCTTTAGTAGTGTTTGATGTTACAGGTAGAAGAATTTTTGATCACGATTATTCCATTAATTCAGGGAGCAATTTATTAAAATTCAATTACTCAAAATTCCATAAAGGTATATATTTTGCTGATTTTAAAGTAGGATCTTATTATTATAAAACATTAAAACTTGTAAAGTACTGATAATATAAAGATTTGATTCTTAATTCTATTCAAATTAAGTATGATTTTAGTTGGAATGTAGTTTTATCATTGAAAACGATTCACATATTATTCCTTCTACATCTCATTCCAGAATGTGTATCTTTAATCTTAATGCCTGTTTGTAACTTATTCCCATTATTCTTGCCCCTTGGGTTAACGGGGACTTTTTTGATATTACATCCTGTAGTATCCTATATCGTTTTAGCTATTTCATGCTTAAGCTATACCTCCTCTCTTTCATGGCAATCGCCTTTTTCCGTTCTTCTTTAAGATTACCCTTTTTTATGCTTCTTTCAATACCTTGTATGTGACATTTTGACATTGTAAAAATATCATCAAAAACAATCTCTTGACATTATAGGTTTATTATCATAAAATTATTTATCAAAAAAGGAGTGTTTATGATACCGTTGAAGTTAAAATGTCCTATATGCAGTGCATCGCTTATGGATGAAAAAAAATTAATCGATGATAAACCTTCGTTGCATCTTATTATTGAAATTCAGGGGAAGAGAGGAGATATTTGGTTAAGCTCTATTTACGGGAATTACGATTACGAAACCAATATTGATATTCCCGATAATGCCATCGTTCGATTTTTCTGCCCTGTGTGCGGGGAAGAATTGAAATCAGAATCGAAATGTGATATTTGTAACGCTCCTATGATTCCAATCAATCTTGAAGAGGGTGGGCGTGTCAGGTTTTGTTCGAGAAAGGGGTGTACGAATCATGTGATAGAATTCAAAAATCCGGAATTAGCATTGAAACTTCTCTATGATAACTATTCATACAACAATAAAAACACAAACGAAATTAATTTCAAAAGAATAGAAGAGACACTAAAAAAACAGGTCAGGAAAGATAATGCGGAAAAGGAAATAATAAAGAAAGGGACATTTTTGCATATTGCCCCCATTGTAAACATGCTCTTATAAAGGACAATATGGTGGAGCTTGCTATAATAAACAAAGAAGGAGAAAAGGGGATTTTAAGACTAAGTCCTTACTTAAATGTATTTTCTCATGAGTCCACCATCAGGCTTCCCGAGGGAGAACCGGTAAAGGACATTTTGTGTCCCTATTGCGGAGAATCACTTATAACGGATGAGAAATGTCCCGTATGCGGTTCGAAAGTTGCCGACATACTTGTAACTTCCAGTACAATGCTGGTCGATTTTAAATTTTGTTCTAAGGCGGGATGCAAATGGCATGGCATAAGCGAAGAAGACGAGAAATCCATTATTCTCGAAGACAGTAACGAATGGTAGGTAGTTATGTTTGTAATACTCGATAAAAAAGATTATGCGAGAGGTACAATTGTTAACATTAGAATAGAAGCCCCGGAGATTGCAAAGAAATGCTCTCCGGGACAATTTGTTGTAATAAGGGTAAATGAAACAGGGGAGAGAATACCATTAACTATTGCCGATAATGACCCATTAGCCGGGACGGTTACATTGGTATTTCAAATCGTTGGTAAAACAACAGCGTTACTTGCATCGAGAAATGTAGGCGAATTTATTATGGATGTTGTAGGACCTCTCGGTAAACCTATAGAGATAAAAAAATACAAGAAGAAAATTCTCGTTGTTGGCGGTGGAACGGGTGTTGCTGTTTTGCATCATATAGCAAAAGGGTATTATGAAGCCGGTAACGGAATTATAAGTATAATAGGGGCGAGAACAAGATCTTATTTAATAATGGAAGAGGAAATGAAAAGAATTTCCGATGAAATTCATATTACAACAGATGATGGAACTTACGGTTTTCACGGTTTTGTAACTCAGGTGATGGATATGATTCTTTCTGAGAGAGGGGATGATATTGAATTTGTCGTTGCCATAGGTCCTGTGGTTATGATGAAGGCGTGTTGTGACATGACGAAGAGACACAATAAAAAGACAATCGTTAGCCTAAACCCCATTATGGTGGATGGCACCGGTATGTGTGGTGCATGCAGGGTTCAGGTTGGTGGAGAGACGAAATTTGCATGTGTAGATGGTCCTCAATTCGACGGACATCTCGTTGATTTCGATCTCCTCATGAAAAGGCAGAGAACATATATTGAAGAGGAGAGAATTTCACTGTTCCATTCAATCAAATAGGAGTGAATATGGATTTATTCAATAAAGTAGAGCCAAAATATATAAAATACGGATCGTATCTTCATATTTATTGTCCCCACTGTCACAAATCTCTGAATGTTGAGAAAAAAGATCAAAAATATATCCTTGTTAAAGCAAAATTCAAAGGGCAAGAGGGTGAGATAAAACTCAGCCCGTA
>JAACEC010000091.1 GCA_011682715.1 Pseudomonadota bacterium | reverse complement strand
TGCCATCTCTATCAACAGGGGTGCAACATGATCTTTTAAGAGTCGGAGCTCCTTTTACTTCTACAACACAGATTCCACATGTCCCGTTAGGTTTTAAATCTTCATGATAGCATAAAGTAGGGACATTAAATCCGGCTTTTTTGATAGCATCGAGAAGCATTGTTCCCTTTTCTACTTCCACATCGACATTGTTTATCTTGATATTTACCATCTCGCTCATATTATTCTCCTTGATTTTCCAATTCATCTTTAAAATAGGTATAAGCACTTGAAATGGGCATAATAGCAGATTGTCCCAGAGCACAAAGAGATGTTTCCTTCATTGCGGCAGCTGTTCTCATTATTATATCCCACTCGTTCCCGTTTAAATCTTTCTGTTTCTTTATTTTATTAAGAATTTTCAAAATCATTGGATTTCCGATTCTACAATTGTCCGCATGATTCTTCTTTGAAAAACTCCATTACATTTATCAACATATCAAATATGTCGGTATCTTCATCCATAACAAGAATCGCTCCGGAGCCTAAGACTGCATTATTCTCCTTCAAAGAGTCGTAATCCATTTTCAAATCGAGTTTAGATTCGGGTAAAAATACTCCTGCTGCTCCTCCGACAAGGGCCGCCTTGAATTTTTTATCCCCTTTTATTCCTTTACCGTATTCATAGATCAATTCCCTTAATGTTATACCCATTGGTGCTTCGATTGCTCCGGGATTTTTTACATGTCCCAGAACCGAAAATACCTTTGTCCCGGGAGAATTATTTGTTCCGATTGAATTGAACCAATCCGCCCCTTTTCGTATTATTGAAGGGATATTGGATAAAGTCTCCACATTGTTTAGTGGGTTTGCCCCAAATGCCACTCATTCCGGGAAACGGAGGTTTTATACGAGGATTTCCTCTTTTCCCCTCCAAAGATTCGATTAAAGCTGTTTCTTCTCCACAAACATAGGCACCTGCCCCCATATTGACTTTAATATCAAAGGAGAATCCCGAATCCAGGATATTTTCACCTAAGTACCCGTTTTTTCTTGCATCTTCAATGGCATGTTGCACCGTCTCAATGGAATTCTTATACTCTCCTCTTATGTATATATAGCCTTTATGTGCTCCCACTGCATATCCGGTGAGGATCATTCCTTCTACTAATTTATGGGGATCTCCCTCCATAACGAGTCTATCCTTGAATGTCCCGGGTTCACCTTCGTCGGCATTGCAAAGAACAAATTTTTCTCCTTTTAGGGGAGCTGTAAATGACCATTTTATTCCCGTTGGAAAACCTGCACCGCCTCTTCCTCTAAGCCCGGATTTTTTTACTGATTCTATAACATCATTTGGGCTCATCTCCTTTAGAGCCTTTTTCAAAGCTTTATATCCGTGGTTTTCAGTGTAATCCGAAATCTTCATCGGATCTATTTTTCCCACATTCTCCAACACTGTTACATATTCACATAATATTGTCATTAATTGTTTTCATGATTACTCCTTAATTTCTCCAAAACACTATTTACTTTTTCTTCTGTTAAGTTTCCATAAACAGTATCATTAATCATCATAGCCGGTGCTTCGGAACAAACCCCAAGGCAGGAAGATGTTTCGAGGGTAAACATTTTATCCGATGTTGTTTCGTTTACATCGATTTTCAATGTTTCCTTCAAATGCTCCAAAAGCGACTTCGAGCCCATTAAATGACAAGTTGGAGATTGACATATTCTGATAATATATTTTCCCCTTGGCTTCGTAGAATACATCGTATAAAAAGATACAACACCATAAACCTGTGATAAAGACATATCGAGATATTCAGCAACTTTTTTCAATGTTGTCTCATCAATCGATCGACTTCCTATTGAGTCCTGAATATCGTGCAAAATCAGGAGTAAATTCTCCTTTTTCGGTTCGTACTTATTGAATACTTCCGTTACGCTCATTTTGTCTCCTTTTTAAGATTAGTACCAATTACCAATTCTAAAATGTGTAATATTTCACATAACAAACCAAATAAAAAATAATCATATCTATTGTTCTCTATTATGTTCTTATTATATCTATTTACTATGAATTGACCGATATACACCATTCATCAACTCCTTTAGTGAATATTATCACATTATATTTATTTTGTCAAGTGTTTTACATATAATTTGAGTAGATATGTAATCATAATCTATTTCGAGATTGACGTATTAAAATTATTTTTTAAAGCAGTAAATAGTTTTAACTTTTGTATTATTGATAATTTATTTTGATTCTATATTTTAACGAATTTAATTATGTCCTCGTTTATATATTCCATTTTGTATCTCTTTATAATCTCCGTAAAGATTTCAACCAAATTCGGATCAAATCTGCTGTAGGAACCTGCAATAATCATGGCTATGGCATCCATTCTTTTTATTGGATATCTATAAACTCTGTTTGAAGTAACTGCATCAAATGCATCTGCAATTGCGATAATTCTACCTTGCAAGCTTATTTCCTCTCCCTTTAAACCTTTTGGATACCCGCTTCCGTCATATCTCTCATGATGTTCGATTATTCCGGGTATTGAATTCTTGAGGGAATCTACCGTTTTTATTAGTTCTGCTCCTAAAATAGGGTGCCTTCTCATTATTTTAAATTCCTCTTCCGTTAATTCTGCCTTTTTATTCAGAATATTTTCCGGAATAGCAATTTTCCCTATATCGTGAAGCAAAGCGGCAAATTTTAAATCATCAAGATTTTTCTTTTTCAAGCCGAGTTCCTGTCCTATCAAGTAGGAATATTTTGCCACTCTGATCGAATGTCCTGCTGTCAATTTATCCTTGGCTTCAATCATTGAAATAATCATTTCGATAGTTTTAAGAAATTCCTCCTTGGCTTCATCGTAAAGAAAAATATTCTCTATAATAATCTCTATTTTCTTTTTAAGCAGATTGAACAGTATTTCGCTTTCTTTTAATACGTTAATATTATCAGCTATATAGCTAATAAACAGATTTTCATGGTCGGTTATTTCCAATCCAAATGATATCAAATATCTGTCGGGTTTTTCTTTAAGTGCAATAATAATTCCCGACTTTTGCCTCCTCTTTTTTAATTCATCTATCAAATCTTTTGCACTCTCTTTTTCATTAACATCTTCGCAATACACAATTGAATCACTTCTCCCGGTCTTATCAAATATACCGATACAGCTTAAGGAAATATATTTCCTTAATTTATTATAAAAAAAGATTATGAACCCTTTCAGGTCATTATTTTCTTGTATGAGATTTATTCTATTCACCTTCTCCATGCTCTCCATAAGGATAGAAGCTGTTTTATTGTCAACTTGAATGATATGAAGATATGCAAAAAATAAAGCAATGGCAATGATATGTATAATATAAAAATTAAGGCTGTACGCGAACAAAATATGCATGGCAACAAATGCGATAGTATAAACAAATAACGATAGCACGGCAAAGTAAACATAGCTTCTTTTATTGAAACGTAATTGATACTTATAAATTTTGCTATGAATGTATAATATTATAATATTTATTGAGATAATTAATAACCAGAGGGTAAAAACCGAGAGAAAAACAGGGAAAATAGTTCGTACCGAATTATAAAACAATACTCCAAGAATATTTGTCAAAACAATTAACACGGTATCAAAGCCCCCTCTGTAAATAGCCTTTTCGAACCCTATTTTCCCTACAAATTTTACAATATAAGATAAGAACACTATCACAAGAAGGGGTAAGATAGTTTTTCCCAAGCCGAAATTTAAAACGGTTATAAAAACAAATCCCGCATTCAATGCAAAATCGAACTGTTTTTCAAACCTCAAAGGAATAATCCCAAAAAGAAAAATTGGAATCAACATAAGAATTAAATTCGTATCAAGAAAGGATTGAGGTATTTTTACGGCAAGTAAAAAACCTGTTATGATTAAAATAACATAGTAAAAATGCTTCAGTCTTTCGGTATTTTGGTTAAAAAACAATATCATCGTCTCGCCTTATTATACTAATATGTTTTTCCCGTATGCCCTTTACAAAAATGTCCGTTATATTTCTGTCGTATAAAATGTCCCTTTTTTTATTGAGGTAATCCTCCGTGAAATCCAATGTTAAGGAACCTCTGTATGGCCTTTTCGACAGCATTGCATCAAATGTGTCTGTAATTGCTACAATCTTACCTTGCACGGAGATTTTATCACCTTTTAATCCTTGTGGGTATCCACTACCGTTCATTTTTTCATGATGTTCCAGTACTCCCGTTAACACCCCTTTCAAATGCTCAATATTTTTAATTAGGTTAAACCCTGTAATCGGGTGTTTTTTTATCACTTCAAATTCCTTATTAGACAAAGCATACGGTTTTCTCAAAATTGATTCGGGTACATTAATCATACCTATATCATGTAGGAACCCGGAAATTCTTAAATTTTCCAGTTCCTTTCCTTTCATGCCAATCAACTTACCTAGCATATAACTGTAATAGGAAACCCTCAGAGAATGACCCTTTAGTGAAGGAATTCTCGCTTCCATCAGAGAAACAATAGCCTCTATTGTTTGGGCGTAATCCTTCTCCAACTTATCCCTAACCTGAATGTTGTCGAAGATGTATTTGAAATAATCATTAATATACGAATTTACCTTTTTTGAGAATAAAGAATCACCGGGATTTTTAACAATTAAACAAATAACGCCTCGAATATCTCTTTTCCCGATTTTAATCACCATTATATCTCCGTATTCCTCTTCGATTTTATTTTTTTCCATACTGTCTTTATGATTTTTAATCTCATTTACCAGTTCGATATATTTAAAATTATTCATTCTTTCATACTGCTTTTCCCCGCTCACTATCAGGTAATAATAACCCTTTATTAAGTTTTTCAATGTTTCGTTATTCAGCAAAAGGTTACTTAATTCATTTATTCCCTCCGTTTTTTTTACATCTTCAAGGACTTTGTTAATGTTATTTATAAGTTTAAATGTTATTTTGATCTGATTTTTTCTTTTATTTTGCATATAAATTAACACAATAAAAAATAGGGAAAACAGAATAAAACCACATGACAACAAATGATCATTATTGAACCAAAGAAAGAAGGAAATATACGAAAATAGTGTAGATAGTAGTGATATGAAAATGAATTCTTCTAACCATTTTAAATTATCACGCCGATTTTCCACATTCGTAAATAGATCATAAAAATAATTTATAATAAATTCAGATATAGCGATCAACACTATTAAAATAGAAGCCCCTATCAACGCGTTATAAGGTTTTATGTATATTCCGCCGCCCGAGAATATTTTCAATATTAACCAACCAGAGAATGCCGTAGAAATGTACTCTTTTGAAAAAAGGTAAAATACACGATAGTCAAAATTTCTTTTTTTTAAAATGTAAATAACCAAAATCGCTAAAGAAGACAGTAAGGCTGCCATACTCCAGCCACACACAAAAACAATGATTATCTTTAACCCTACATTAAAGTAAATCCCCTCTTCTTTGAAAAGATCAAAATAATCAATCATAAGTAGTAAAGCAAATAAAATCGTTATAAATGTAATATTTACAAGTGAAAGCAGTCCGAATGAAAATACAATCAATACTAAAGCAATAAGAAGTAACGAGTAAACATAAAGAGAACGGAGATTCATTTTATTAAACATATTAAATTTCCAATATATTTAGACAATGTATTATTTAATTAAATCACTTTTAACATATTTTAAGATTTAATTCAATATGATTTTTGTGTTTTGAGGGATAGCGTATCGCTCCGCTCACTTATACTTCCTTGGTTCTGTAATATGGAGTGACGTGAACGAACCCCTGTTTGAAACTTTGTTTCAAGGGCTTCTCATCCCTTATGTTTTGAAAAGCTGGGGAGCAGGGATAGCGTTACGCTCCGCTCACTTAGGTGTTTCCTTGAATAGAAGTAAAACGGGATACACACGAAC
>JAACEC010000008.1 GCA_011682715.1 Pseudomonadota bacterium | reverse complement strand
TTATTTTGTTATTATAATAGAAATTCCCCTAACATAATTCCCCCCTTGATGGAGGAGTGCTTTCGAGCATTCCTCCATATGTATTAGTACCTAATTTTTATTTTCATTGAGTTTCTTTAAGAGCTCCAGTTCCTGTTTCTTTAAAAATTTAAATTTCCCGGGTTTCAGTTCTCCGAGTTGAATGGGACCGAAGGATATCCTTTTTAACCAAATTATTCTTTTCCCAAGAGCTTTCATTGCATTTCTTATCTCTCTATTTTTCCCTTCCTTTAATTTGGCAATATGCAAAAAACCATGAGGAGTTATTCTTGTAAAGAAGACATCACTAAATTTATACGGAATGTTTTCGTATCGTATCCCTCGTTTTAATCTTTGAGTTTCGCTATAAGATAAACGTTTGTTTATAAGCATGGAGTAAACTCTTTCAATTCGCTGTTTGGGGTGAGTGAGGCGATTGATCAGCAATCCGTCATTTGTCATTATAATAAGCCCTTCCGTATTTATGTCGAGTCTGCCCACGGGTTTCAAATGCCTCATATTTTTCGGTATTATATCATAGATTGTTCCTCGTCCCGAATCTAGCTTACGTGACGAGATAAACCCGCGAGGTTTGTTTATAATTAGATACTCGAATTTTTTAATTATCATTCGCTTGTTGCCGATTTTTACAACATCATTGTCAGGATCTACGGTTTTTCCCGCTTCCTTAACGACTGATCCGTTAACATGAACGTTTCCCTGAGCAATAATCTCATCGGCTTTTCTTCTGGAGTCGATACCGGCAAGGCTAAGAAATCTGTTTAATCTCATCTTTTCCATAAATACCGTCCTTTATTATACAAATCGGGGTAAGCTCTTTACCTTGCCCCATGGGATTGTCTCTCATTAAATTTTCTATACATCTTTTGTCGATTCCTTCGGAAAATCCTACTGCCCAGGAACCGCCGATGTCATTTATATCCATTATTGCGAATTTTAATTTGTACCTTTCCGATAATTTGTTAACAACATCTTGAGGGTTCTTCGGCCCCATGACGACATATTGGTCGAAAGGAGGAACAGGGGATGTATGAGCCGCATCAATCATAGCGGCATCCTTCCCTGCAATTCGGTAAAAATCCCCTCTTCTGCCAAAGAATCTGGTGATACCACCGATGATCGCCGCCATCAATATTCTGAATGCTCCTGCCTCATTAATAGCACATTGCATAGTGGCAGGACTTCTGAGACCGACTCCGTAGGGGACTTTCCTTACCTTACTCCACAAGAATTTTGCCAATAAACCGATTTTTATATTCTTCTCGGGAATGGCTCTACCCTGAAGGATTGCCACAATACTTTCGCTAAAAACTACAATATCGCCCTTTCCGGCAAAGGGGAGCACATATATTCTTATAATACCGTCAAGATTATCCTTTTCCGTTATGATATGTGTTTTAACCAAATATCTTTTTATTTTCTTCTTCGAATTCATCCCAGATCTCCTTAGCGATTGTTTTTACTTCTTCCAGATTCTTTAGTCCGAAATATTCAAGGAAGTGATTTGTCGTACCGTACAACATCGGTTTTCCGGGTAAATCGGATTTTCCGAGTACTTTTATCAGATCTCTGCTGAGAAGTGTTTTTAGTACACCGTCACTTGAAACGCCTCGTATATGCTCGATTTCATTCTTTGTAATTGGTTGCTTGTACGCGATTATTGCCAATGTTTCGAGGGATGATGTTGAAAGATTCGGCAAATCCCTATCTTTTTTCATTTTCCTAATTATATCGGAATATTCCGGTTTCGTGTAGATGCGGTATCCCTTTGCGACCTGCCTAATTTCAAAGGAATGTTCGATGTAATCATTATTTAGTTCTTCAATTGCGTTACGAATTGTAACGATGGAATCGATTCCGAGAACCTTTTTAAATAAACTCAGTGAAACGGGGGAATCGGCAGCAAAAAGAATAGCCTCAATATACCGTTTTATGTCTTTTTCCATTTTAATATCCTTTTTATTTGTTCATGAACATATCTATCGAAAATAGCGACAAGTATCAAGTAGATAACGGAGAAGAAAATAATATCCGCAGTCATGTTAATTAATTGGTTCCATTTTGTATTATTGTTTAGAAGAATGAAGTATCTTTTATAGAGCAAAAAAAGAGCAGCGGTTATGAGAGAAGACACGAGAGACGGTATCGATTTTTTAAGGAATTCACCAAAGGGGAAGGAGAAAAATTTCTTTGAAAACATACGAGTCAGAATTGCAAAGTTAAGGAAAGAACCTACGGACAGAGCGAGAGCGAGTGATTTTACCTGTAGCGGTTTAATGAGTATGAGGGCAAGTATAATATTAAAGGAAACCGTGATAAGACTGGACACCATAGGTATTTTCGATTCTTTGAAGGAGTAGTAGATTCCCGTTATAACTTTATTGGCACCGATAGTAAAAAGACCGATTGCATAGAGTTGTAATATGCTGGCGGTAAGGATCGTTGCACTTTTGCCGAACGCACCGTGTTGGTAAATTAATCGTACAATTGCAAAAGAATCGGTTAAGAGGAAAAATGCCGAAGGAAGCAGAAGGACCGATAGTAGATGTAATGATTTCACGAGTGTGACCTTCACCTTTTCATTGTCTTTTGCGGCATTTTCGAGGGATGCTCGCGGTAATGATACGGTGAAAATGGAGACTCCGAATATGCCAAGGGGCAATTGGACTAATCTGAAAGCGTAAGAAAGGGAAGAGATGCTGCCCGTTTTTAGGAATGAAGCTATAAAATTATTCACAAGGAACATTATACCGTATGAAGCGGCTCCTATGACCATGGGGATCCATAACTTAATAATCTTGGTAAAGTTCGGATCCCTGAAACTTACCCTGGTGGAGAATCTGAATTTATGATGGTAAGCAAAGGGAACTTGAAATGCAAATTGCAAAAAGCCTCCTATAACCACACCAACGGCACCCGAGTAAATAATGGGGAGAGAATAACGTTTGAACATCGGGGTGAGAACCATAACAGCTGTTATAATCGATAGATTCCAGAGAGAGGGGGAGATGCCGGTTATGGAAAAATTTTTGTTTATGTTCAAAAATCCCATTATTATGGAAGACATGGTTATAAAAATAAGAAAGGGAAAAATAATTCTCATAGTTGTTACGGTAAGTGCAAATTTATACGGGTCTTTTAGGAACCCTGGCACGAAGATTCTTACCAGTAAGGGAGCAATAAGAATCAACAGAGCCGTTATGATTGTAATGCCTATCAAAATGTTATTGAATACTTCGGAAGTAAAATCGGCGGCTTCTTTTTCCCCTTCTTGTTTGAATTTATCGGCGCACACCGGAATAAACGAGGCGCTTAAACTCCCCTCTGAGAAGAGATCTCTTAAAAAATTGGGTAAATTGAATGCCACTCTGAAAACATCCATCAACATGCCTGCACCGAAATATTGAGCGTAAATAATTTCTCTTACAAGTCCCAATACTCTTGTGATGGCAACACCTGTTCCGTAGGATAGGACATGGGAAATGAATCTATTTTTTCGCATTAAAGATGTCTACTCCGTATTTGATTAGAGCTTTGTAAATTATTCCCTCTTTTTTCCCTTTAAGTGCCGATTTATGTTTTTCTATTGTTGACATGTCTCCTCTTGCAATGGGACCACTTATCTTATGCTTTTCGAAATATGCGTTTAATCCTGTTGAAGAGAAAGATTTCATTAAAAGTTCGGTGTCTTTTTTATTCTTTGTAAAATGTTTCAGAATGTTTTCTGCTGCAAACATGAGTATCGTAATGAAGTTACTTGCCATCATTGCTCCCACATGGTAGAGGGGAGAGTATTCCGATATGTAAACGATGTGAATTTGCAAATCATCTTTCAATTTGTCTATAAAAAGCGATTTTTTTGCCGTAAACACGATCTCTTTAAAAAATCGTTTTTGAAATACGGGTTGTGGTATAGAAGCTGCGGGATGCAGATTGTATATATTTTTTTCTTTTGAAGAAAAAGAGCCGGAAAATACAACAATATTTTTTGATTTCGAGATGTCCTTTACGGAATCGATTGTCTTTTCGATTGCATAATCGGGTGTTGCAATAAATATTGTATCGCATTTACAAACCAAGTAGCCGAAGTTATCCGTAAACATATTCTCGGGTATATAACGGAAAATTGCTGATTTTCTATGGATGGAATGTGTGAAAACAACAAAATCCTTATCGAAATTTAAGAGGTAGTAGGCGAAGGTCAAACCCACATTGCCCGCTCCTATTATGCCGTATTTCATAAGTTATCCTTTATATGCATACCGATTCGCACAAAATGGTAATTCATCCGTTCGATTGCGGAGATCATATCAAGATGAATGGCGGATGTTTCGATAGTGGGTTTTATGTCATTACTGATTCGTTCAAGGTGCTTTTTATGAAAATAATTCAATTTTTGAACACCGAGAACCCTTCTTGAAATTAATTCATTTACAAGATTTATGTCCCATGTAACAATGGAATTCATAGCGAGGGAATGTGTTTCGAGAACGAAATCGAAAAACTCAACAAGGTCCTTTTTTCCCTCTTCGGAAAGTGAAAGATTGCCCTTTATCAATTTATTCATCTCATCCATCAAGGTTTTACTTATAATGTCACCTATGTTTTCGAATTCATCCACAATGTACAGTAGGGTAATACCTCTGTTGGAAATATTTTCCGAGGTTTCATTGCGTGTAATTGCTGTAATATAACGAGTTATCTTAATCACAAGGTTATCCACGATATCATCTTTCGCTATGACGGATTTTCGGAGTTCGTTATTGTAGGTCGCAAGGACCGTTATCGAGTCTTTCAACATCTTTCCTACTGTATCGCCTACCCGTATAATCTCCCTTTGTGAATTGCCTATTGCAAGTTCCGGTGTATCGATGATCTTTTCATCAAGATATTTTGACTCGAGCTGAGGTTTCCCCTTATCGCTCCTTATGATCAGTTTAATCAGTTTCGCATAGGGTTTTGTAAAAACGAGGAAAAATAAGGTAAAAACAAGATTGATCAATGTATGGAAATTTGCAATCTCACGCCCCGGATTGGATGAAAAGAAGACGGTTAATCGGGTAAAGAAATTTAATGCAAAATAGACGATCGTGACCATTATAAGTTTAAATAAAAAGTTCGAAACCGCGGTTCTTCTTGACTCCGAATCTGAGGGAATGCTTGCGAGAAGAGCTGTGGAACTTGTCCCGAGATTGGCGCCCAAAACGATAATAAATGCGGAGGTTACAGGGATTATATTCTCCATAGCGAGAAGAATGGCTACACCTATGGTAAGAGCACTTGAATGAACGAGAGCGGTTATTATAAAGCTTATAAGAAATAACCATAGCCATTGGTTTTTTAATGTCAGAAACATATTCGTAAACCAGGGCATATTTTTAACTGGATAAATTGCTCCGGCCATAATGCTAATGGCAAAAAATATGACACCGAATCCGAAAATACCTCTGCCGATGTAGTGGATTTTCCCTTTAAGATTCATCAATATAAAACCGATGATTACAATCAGAAGAGCGTAATCGTAGATATTAAATGCTATGATTTGGACGGTGAGTGTTGTCCCAAGAGCAGATCCGAGAAGGACTGCTATATTCTGGGAAAATGAGATAAGCCCGGCATTTGTTAAGCTTACAAGCATTACGGATAATGCCGTACTTGATTGAAGGAGAAATGTTAAAACGATTCCGGCAAGATACGCCTTTATCGGATTTGAGGTGTATTCCCACAAAAAGTGCTTTAGTTGTTCTCCCGCATAGCGTTTTAAGCCGTTTGCACTGAACTTCAATCCGAATAAAAACAGTGCGAAACCGCCGAGGACTTTGATTATAAGAACTAAAAGCCAGCTTTTTTTTACCACATTCACTATAAAATTGAGATAGGCGGTATTTCCTTTATAATTGGAGAATGCTGTTACCATGTATTTCCCTTGTGATGAAGGAATTATAAAATCGATTTTTACGTTACCGAAATTGTCAGAATAAAGTATTGTGTCAGGAATTGATATCGGTTCGGGTCCTGATGAGAATGCGAATTTTACAGGAACTCCGGCAATGGGTTTTCCTGTCGAATCCGTTACGGTTACTATAAGTGGTTGTTTGACTGTGGAATTTGTATAAGCGGTTTGATTATTACCCGAAATGTCTTTCCCGTTTGCACTCGTAGCATAATTTAGAGTAATCCCGTAACCGAAGATTGGTAGAAAAAGGATCAGTAAGAGCATTCGTTTCATTATTTCAACCTGTAGAAGAAGGTTAATGTTCCTTTTTGTATTCCGGAGGAAGGAAGCGGTTCGAATTTCCATTTTCTCGCTGCATTAACCGAAATTTCGTCGAAAGGGACTCCTCCTCTTTTTATTATGTTAACATCAGTAATATCACCTCTTGAATTAACTGATATTCCGAGTACTACATCCGTATTCACATGATACCCTTTAGGATAAGTGGGGAAGTATTTTACCATAACTCTTCTCGTTGTAACTATACCGCTGAGCTTATAAAATTTATTGTCCGAAATATCATTTCCGGAAATTGTTGTGAGTTCTTTGCCAATTCCCGGTAAAACAACATTTGTCTTTTTCGGTTCCAAAATATTCTTAGGAATGATCTCGTATTTTTTATCTGTTAATTTGGTAGATTCCATTTCATCCTGCCTAATTATGTCTTCTTCGCTAATCTTACTTTCGGGTAAATCGATTTCTTTATTTATAGGAGCATATCCCGACTCTACCATCATTCTGTTGTATTCATTGGCTGTTACCATACTTACCTGAAAAAGTTTTTCCTTTTGTATCGGGACAGAAGAATTTATAACAATACGCCAGAATACGAGAAAAACAATTAAGTGGATTAACACGGAAATGGATATAGCCTTTGTCATTTTTCTCCTTGGTTAGGGACATGTTTTGTAGCGATCAACAATTTCTCAGCTCCGGCTTCTTTTGCATAATCCATGATTTCAACAATTTTCCCCAATTGCATAACCTGATCGGCTCTTATAACGACTCCTTTTTCCGTCGTCATTGCAAGAGCCTTTTTCAGATCATCAACTATATTGTCCGCAGTTGTCTGTTTATCGTTTACGTACAGCTCTCCGGCAAGGGTGACGGTTAGAAATACGTTTTTTTCACTCAACACCTGTTTTGAACTCGAGCGGGGTAGTTTTACTTTTACACCTGTTTGAGCTACATAAGTTGATGTGAGAAGGAAAAATATGAGCAGGAGTAGAACAATGTCCGCGATGGAGACAGGGGAGATAGACGGTTTTCTGGAATAATTTGATTGTATAGGCATGTTATTCCTCTTTGTTTTCTTTAAATGTCAAAAACAGGGCGGTAACATGGTTAAAATTCGATATTTTCCTTTCAAGTTTTGAAATAAGAATGTTGTAGAAAAATAAGGTTATAATCCCTACCGTAAGCCCCAAAGCCGTTGTTAGAAGAGCTTCCCATATTCCTCCGGCCAGATCGGAAGCATTAACCGTTCCGCCCAGCTGTTGTATCTTCATGAAAGCCTGAATCATACCGGTAACGGTCCCTAAAAAACCGAGTAATGGTGCCGTGGATGCTATTGTAGAAAGCCAATCGAAACCCTTTTCAAAGATTTTGATTTCATCGTTGGCATTTGTAGTCATAACCTCTTTGATTACCCCTTTTGTATTGTTAATGTTTCTTATGCCGAAGAGGGCAATGCGAGCCTCAGGGGCATTGGAATAGCTTTTACACAATTCATCAAGCATGGTAAGGTTACCTTCGGAAACCTGTTTTTCATACAGTTGCATGAATTCATCCCCCAATATACGGTACTTTCTGTAGTAAAAAAACCTTTCTATGATTATCGCAAGAGCAATTATCGAAAGAAGGATGATCAGGTATCCGACTATGCCGCTTTTTAATATCAATGTGAGTAAACTCATAAATTTCCTCCTATATTGTGAACATTAAAGTTATTCTAAAATTTCTGCCCTTTCGCGGAATGATGTTATTGTATTCATAGTAAGAATTCAATAAATCGTTAGCCTCAAATGATGTTTTTATATTTTTATTAAACGACTTTGTAATTTCAAAATTAATCCCGTAAGAATCCGGGTATTTAATATTTGCGATGTTTCTGTTAACAAAATCAAAGTTCAATTTCGTTTTAAAAATGACTGAACGAAGAAATGGGAATTCGGCAAGTAACCCAATTTTAAGAGCGGGATCATCGGGTTTAGAGGAGTATAGATTCGATAACATACCGTGATATGAAACATAGGATTCGATACCCATTTTGTCAGTGGAATATTTCGAATTGACCGTAAGGGAGTAGGTTTGCACGTTGTTTAAGACAACTGTTGTGTAGGATGTGTTGAAAACGTTGATAAGAAGAGAATCCGCCGCATAATAATCACCTATAAAATCTACGGAGAAATTGCCGGAATTGATGTAAAAAACGGGGTGAATATGGTGTTTTTTGTTAGTGATAAAACTTCGTGTGGATATAACAAAATTATTTTCATAAAATTGATCACTTGCAGATTGTATATTCTTCTCCATGCTGTAAGATATGCTATATCCGAAATTTCCTAAATTCATACTTAAATTTGCAAAAACATGAGGGATATAGGAGACAAGCGGATAGACGGCGAAACCGATTGTAAGTGTATTGTGTGCAATCTCGGGAAGGCGGGTATCGATACCGAATTTTACAAATCTGTTCAAAGTATCTGCAAAACCCTGGTAAATCAGACCGTAATTAAAATCCCCGTTTTTGTATGTATATTTTCCGTCTATACCTAAGGACAAGTCGTTATTAATTTTATTCATTGAAACAATTCCCAGATAATTAGAAAGGGCTAATTTCATAAGATGATATTTTGTATTATTATAGAAAGTAAAATCATAATATGAATATTTGAAGTAAATATCGCTTAGATATTTTGATTCGGATTGAATTCCCAGTTTTATACCACTCTTTGGGGATTTGTAACTGTTGCCTGAAAAAAGATATCCGTACCTGCTCCAATACAAATCGAAATAAGGCGTGTAACCATTTATCTTTTTTTGGAAAATTAGGCCGAAATTTTCAGACGGTAATCTGTCGTATATGATGCCGGTATATAAGGAAATCAAAGGGAAATATTGAATCATATGTTTTTCAACAAAAGCGGAATTGAGGTATCTGGTATTCGGTCGTGCATTATCAACCAATTTATAGAGTAAATCATTTCTGAATACAATGTTCGAGCCTTTTGATATCTTCCCGAAAATATAAATATCCGGTGTCTCGAGTTTGATGTTTTGCGTAATTGTGTCAACAGGTGTTTCACCTTTGATCGAAATGTTTACGGAGATAAAAATTGTAAAGAATAGCAGAAACCTAATACCCAAGGATTTTTTCATACTTTTTTATCTCCTCCCTTATTCTCTTTTTTTCGGGAGAATCTTCCGTTTCGATGGATTTTGAAGCAACGGACAGAGCTTTAAGAGATATATCGGCTCTGTCATATATATATTTTATTTTTAGAAGATATCCGAGAGCATCGTTGTAATTACCCGAATCGAATTTTATTTTTCCCGCAAGATAAAGTGCGTATGCCTTGGTGAACGGATCGTCATTGGAAGCGTACTTCAATGCATCGTTAATCAGATTGATGTTTTTATTTTTCTCATAAGTTTGTATCATTTTCATTATCACAAATCTGGATTGATAAGGCTTGGTATGAATATTCATTTCGGGGAGTCCTTTGTTTAACCAAAACAAAGCGTATGTTTTCAAAAATGCTATTCTGTCTGTTTTGCCGACTTCCATTTCGTATTTTTTCGTATAGCGAAGCAGAGAATCGTATTCATAATTTCCGTAGTAATGGGTTATAATTTCAAAACTCGCATATTTCTTATCTATGGATTTAATCGTATTGATTCCTTTCAGTGTGTCTCCTTCACTAATGTACAGCTTGCCTTTCAGGAAATTTTTATAGTCATTATATTTCGAAGAAGTTATATTGTCGAAGAAGTAGGATGCAACTTTTGGCATCCCCCTTTCAAGAGTATAATTTGCAAGGAAAATATTGTATAACTGTTTTTTTCTCAATGTTTGAGAAAAATTGTTTTGAAAGTAAGAGCTAATATTTTCTTTCTTTCCCGTAGAAACAAAATAATCTACAATCGTATTTAAGGCGTGTTTTACATGTGTTGTATCCGTATCGCTGTTGATTACGCCGGAATAGTAATCGAGCATTCTCTGATATTTACCTGTATTATACGATACATCACCTAGTAGAAGTAGGGCATCGTAATACTTATCGCTGTTTTTATATTGTGAGAGAAGCTTGTTAGAATAATATTTTGCACTATCCGGTTTGTTCGTATTGTAAAAGGCAAGAGAAACATAATAGAGAGCGTCATCCGCTACTGTGTTGGCGGGATATTTATTTACAAATGATTTTAACATGTGTATGGCAGAGTTGTAATCGCCCTTTTCATAGAGTACCTTCCCCTGTCGGAAAAGGGCTTTTTGAATCTCCTTTTTGCCCTTTATCTTCCCGTAATACAATAAGGCTTCGTCTTTCTTTCCCGTATTATATGCGCAATTGCCGAGTTCGAGAAGAGCTTCGTTGTAATAAATTGATTCAGTATAATTGTTGACGAATATTTTGAAGTAGATATATGCATTCTTGTAATCTTTCATCTTCATGTATGTCCATGCTATGGCTCTTAGAGATAGTTCTTTATAAGGTTCACGTGCTCCCGGGTAATAATTATTAAGCAGCATGAGTGATCGTTTGTACTTATTTTCTTTAAGCAGGATATCATCTTTTAATAGTGTAAGCTCATCTCTGTAATAAGACAGAGAGTTCCACCACATTTTCGTGTATTCCAGAGCTTTTCCGTACTGTTTTATTTTAAAAAAGGAGAGAATTATATGGTATTTTATGGAACCTGTATACTCGGTGATTTCCCTGCTCCCTAGAAGGGTTCTGTAGTTGATAAGTGCGCTGTTGTATTTACCTATTTTGTATTCATAGTCAGCTAATGCAAATTTATAATAAGCGTTTGAAATCTTACTTAACTTTTTGAATTGAATCTTAATCCCAGTTTTATTCCCTTTACTCAGATAGTAATCGAATTTCTCGAATTCAATTTTTTTAATGAGTTCATTACTTTGAGTTGTTCTTGTAAGACTATCAGAAAGAGCCAAAAATAGGCTATCGTTATTAAGCTGTTTATTGCATAAAGCAGCGTAGAATATTTTACGATCCGCAAAATTCGACCTGTCGGATATATTGTTTAAATAAGACAAAGCCGTTGTATAACCACCCTTCTGATAATTGAGCCAAGCCATCCCGAACATTCCCGTTTCTCTATATTTCGCATTTTTTAACAGCCGGTTAAACATTTTATTAGCAGTATAGTAATTCCCTGTCACTGTATAGATCTCACCGAGAAGATATGTTGACGGATACTTGTAATCGTTGTTTGAAAGGAGGTTCTTATTTAGATAATTAACGGATTTATCGTAATCGCCGTAGCTGAAATAGATATCTCCTGCAATGTAATATGCCTTGTTCAGGTAATCGGATTTACTATTGGCAAGTATAACTTTTACTGCGGAGAGAGCCTTCTTATCGTTCCCCTGCATTTTATAGAGTTCGGCAAGTTTCATGTAAAGAGGCTCGTTATCTCCTTTCGAAATTTTTATTCTGTTTATAAGGAGATTTATTCCGTTTTTGACATTGCCTAATTTAGCATAACATTCGGCAAGATTTACTGCAATTTCATTGCCATAGGCTACATTCTTGAATCGATAGGCTTTCTGCAGATATTTAACAGCGTGAGAGTAAGATCCTTTTTTCATATGGATCACACCGATGCGAGAATATGCAAAGGCAATAAATTTTCCCGAGGGGTAGTCATTCAAATAGGTCTTAAAAATCCTCAAAGCGCTATCGAGTTTTTGAGAACGAAGATAACACTCTCCGAGAAGCAGGAGAGATTTTTCTTTAATTTCCGGTGATTTGGATGAATTATAAAGGGTTTCAAATGTAGAAGTAGATTGTGAGTAAAATCCGTCGTTCATCTGCTGAACGGCAACACCAAAATCTTCAGATTCACTTGCTACAAGTAAAACGGGTAAAAGAAAAAGCAGGGTAAATATTAGTCTTTTCATATTAATCGGTTACAACATTTCCCAGTGCAATGGAGTTTAATTTGGTTTTTAATGTATCGGCTCTCGAGAGTAGAAGACATGGAGCCTTTGCCCCCAGAATCAAGCCACCCAATTCGATGTCGGATGTGTAGACCATCGTCTTTACTATGGAATTTCCCGAAACAAGGTTTGGAACAAGAATGATGTCCGTATTACCGCAAACGTCGCAATTTAATTTCTTATGCTCTGCTGCCTCTTTCGAAAGAATTATATCCATGGCAAGCGGCCCCTCCACATTGCACATTCCCAACTGTCCTCTCTGTCCCATTTTGCTAAGTATGGCTCCGTCTATGTTTTCTCGAATATCCGGATTAACGGTCTCAACGGGTCCGAGTACGGCAACATTGGGTATTTCTATTTGCATTGCATGGGCGAGTTCAATAGCATTTTTCAATATCTGTACTTTTGCATCCAAATCGGGGTATATATTCATGCCACCGTCTGTATACTGGATTATTCTGTTGAATTTTTTAATTTCGACGATAGCCGTATGACTGAGTAATCTACCTGTCCTCAAACCGACTTCTTTGTCGAGTACTCCTCTCAAGAAATCCGCTGTTTGTGTAAAGCCTTTAAGAATAAATTTGCAATCGCCGTCACGGACCAATTTTACTGCTTTTAAAATAGCATCCCGATTATTATCGCTGTCTATTATTTCAAAATAATCCGTTGCTATATCCAATTTTTCGAGGACGGGAGATATTTCGTCTCTTTTACCGGTTAAAACGGCTTCGGCTATCCCCATTTGTGAAGCTTCATAGCATGCACTTAAAACGGTTTCATCGGCTGCACATGCAACTGACATTCTTTTTTTGCCGTTTTTTTTGGCTAACTCGTAAATATCGTTAAAAGAACTAAACATCATTCCTCCTGATTAGGATTTACTCTTTTTATGGAAGCCCCGACATTGGAAATCTTTTCCTCAATTTTTTCATAACCTCTGTCTATATGGTAAATTCTTGAAATTGTAGTCTTTCCTTTTGCAATTAAAGCCGCTAAAATTAGAGCAGCGGAAGCACGGAGGTCCGATGCCATAACTTCGGCACCTTCAAGAAGTGTAGGTCCGTTTATAAAAGCATTGTTATCCTCAATTTGAATATCCGCTCCCATTCTCATAAGTTCCGGAACGTACATAAATCGGTTTTCAAAAATAGTCTCATTGATAATCGATTTCCCGTTTGCCTGTGTCATTAGAACTGCGAATTGTGCTTGCATGTCAGTAGGGAACCCGGGATAGGGGAGAACCTTGATGTTTGTGGATTTTAAATTTTCTTTTCTTCTGACTAAAATTTTATCATTATATACAACAGGATTTAAACCGATTTCATTGAGTTTAATAAGAAGACTCTCAAGGTGTGATGGGATTATGTTTTTAACGAGTAATTCTTTGGCTGCGAGTACGCCTGCAATGATATATGTTCCCGCCTCGATTCTATCCGGGATAATCATATACTCCGTATCATGGAAAGT
>JAACEC010000007.1 GCA_011682715.1 Pseudomonadota bacterium | reverse complement strand
AATCGCAAGTCTTCTGTTTCCTTTTATTGCAACTGCATAGTATATTCCGGGTGGAATTAAAGAAGCGTCGAAAGATAACTGGGACTCAATATCGGTGTTGGTAAAATTTCCCATATATTTACCTGTAATGGAATAAACGGAAACGGTAATACCGTCCGGAATCAAATCGATGTAAACCTCTCCGTGATTTACGGGATTCGGATAGATGTGAAGTTTGATGTAATTATCCGGCAGAACAAACATACTGTCATCATAAAATCGTGAAATGCCACCGAATGATGCAATGTACATAAAATTATTCTTTTTATCGAAAGCAAAAAGCTTTTGTGGTTTTTTTATCCCTCCGCCAACTACGCCGAAGTTTGTGCTTACAAGTCCGTTATTTGTTGAAAAATGTTGCCAATTTCCGTTATGATGCACGTAAATCCCCTCGTCGGGAATTGCAATCCATAAATTGTTATAAGGGTCCTTTGTCATGTCGGTTATATTGATTACATTTATATTGTCGAGCTGCGTAATATGTTCGATATTCGTTAAGTTAGTGATGATATAGATCCCGTTTTCCGTTGCTACATACATTGTTGTATCGTCAATTTCAGAGAATCCTGATACGGTAGCTGAACCGGTTAATGTATATTTATGCCATATACCACTGGAATCGAGGCACGATGCTTCACCGATGTGGTAGGAACCTAACCATATATTACTATGACTATCGAAGTATATGCGATACATCCACTCCGTATAGCTATTGTTGTATTTTGTCCATGTGCTGTCTTTGTTTAGCATAAAGAGATTGGAATAATCGCTGTAATTCAACAACCACAGTCTGTTCTTTTTGTCGAATTTAATATCGGATACCACAGGTGTGTTTGAGGGGAATTTATACCAATGTTCATTCTTGCTTGTATCGAGACAAACGACACCGGAATCGGAGATCGACCAAAACCCCACCCATGCTCTACCTGTTCTGTCACATGCCACGGAGTAACCGTTAGAAGAAGGATATCCCGGTGTAAATTGGTAGTGCTCTACGGAATCGTCAAGGATATCCATCCTACTACTGTACGGTCCGTAGAGAATATACAGTTTTCCTCGGTTATCGACACTTATAGCGGCAATATTGTTACTGATCAATGTAGTTGGTGTTATATCGGTAACAATGGGGTTATCACTCGAATCCTTTTTAGCCAGATCTATTTTATAAATGTTACTGGAATTGGAAGCGATAATTGTGCTATCTTTCCCCTCTATAAAGTCTATTGAATATCCGTTAAGGGGGGTGTAGATATTCCATTTGTTATTCCCGAGATAATAGACATGGTTAGTGATTACGGCATAAATCGTATTGTTAATTACGGTTGAATATGTGATATTTGAATCGGACAAACCTGTATTTGGTATGCTGTTAATGAAATTATTGTAGTATGTGTTCATACCCTTATCCGTTGCTATATATAATATTTTGTCCATATACAAAATGTTATTCACGTGAGGAGAGTTTAATTCGCTTTTAAAGTGTTTATACCAGACCGTGCTATCCCAAATCGCACCTGTTTGTGAAAAAATAAGTCCGGAATCCGATGCAACAAGTGCCGTATCTCCGCATAACAGAATCTTTCTGAATTGGCCAAACGGGGAGGAATATGACGAGAATTGGTAAATGACTCCGTTAAAATCACCGGAAATTATACCGTTGTCTGTGCTTATATAGATTTTATCGTTTATTGTTGAAATATATTCGGGGTGATTGCCGGTTTCAACGGGAAAAGGAATTGAGTATGTGCTCTCGGGAGCAATGACAGAGAGTGAACTGTCATGTAAAAGGTAGAGCGAAGACAAAGATTTGTTCATATCTATAATTTTATTGGAATTTATGCCGCAAGCCGTTGTGAGAACGGACAGGGAATCCGAACCGAGAATATATTTTCCCAATCCGCTTTCCGAAGAAATAAAAATTGAGCTGTCTATAATAGTTTCTTTGTTGTAAGATGAAAAATTCACAAAGTTTGTCCAATTGGCAGAAATAGGTAAGCTCAGCAATAAAAACAGTACACAAAACAAACTGATTTTTTTCATTAATATGCTCCTTTCCCGGTTATTATGACCGGGATAAGCCTTAAAGCAATCTTTAAATCTAAAAGGATAGACCAGTTATCGATATAAAACAGATCCATTTTTACACCGCTATCGAAATCTATATCGCTTCTGCCCTCTACCTGCCATAAGCATGCGATTCCCGGTCTCATCGAAAGTCTGCGGACATGCCAAAATTCATATTCACTGTACTCGTTGTAGAGATGGGGGCGAGGGCCGATAATTGACATTTCCCCGCGCAGAACATTGATAAACTGCGGGATTTCATCGAGACTGTATCTGCGGAGTATTTTTCCTATACGTGTGATGCGAGGGTCGTTCTTTAACTTGAAAATAACTTTATTGCTATTGTAATTTTTCAATTCCCGCTTTCTCTGTTCGGCATCAACATACATTGTTCTGAATTTATATATGGTGAAAAGTTTCCCGTTCATGCCCAAACGTTTTTGTCTAAAAAAAATCGGTCCTTTAGAATCGATTTTTATAAGCAGAATAATCGGAACGGCAGCGATCATAAGAATCGGGGAGACAGCAACTGCGATTACTTCATCGAGTAGGTACTTTACTGCAATGGAAATCTTATGGGAGATTTTCGGGGAAAAGGATAAAAAAGATACATCGTTGATTTTCTCGATATCCATTATCGATTCGGTGTCGGGAAAGATCGTTTTAAGAACAACGGAGGAAGATATACCCATCTCTTCGCAAAATTTGATCCCCTGAGACAACATATTGTTGAAAAGGGGATCGTAGGAAAAGATTACCCAGTTTATGTTTTTGGTCTTGATAATTTTCGGTAAATTTTTAAAATCCCTTTTGTACGAGATGGTTTCTATAATTTTTTGAGAGAAAAAAGGGTTAAAGGGAAAATTAGTACTACTTATTTCATCGATTGTATCGTCATCGGAGGAACCGACTAACAGTATTCGTCTATTAATCCGCATACCGATTGATTTGGCAAGCCACGGAATAAAAAATATTTTAGCAAACAGAAGGAATGTATTTAGAAGAAAGAAAAAGTATACGAGAAAGAGACGTGATTGAATCAACGACCGCACAAAGTATAAGTACAGTGTAATAAATAAAAACAGAATCGATGACTGCTGGAACATGTTTGTCCGTTTTTTGGTTATATAAAATGTTATATTCTCACTGTTGGAGAGATCAATTGTATCGTAGATTATGATAAAGAGAAGAGAGGTCAGTGCAAGTAGCCCGTAATTGTTAAAATTCATAATATAGCGAAGATCCGCACTCATCGTATATTTTCTCAGAAAGAATGCGGACATATATGCTATTAAAGTAGCTAAAACATCGGAAGTTATGATTAGAAGCTTGATGGTTCTGATTCTTTCGTTTATCATTCTATTCGCTCGATTGTCGAAATAAAAACAATTCTTATAATTACGGCGATAAAAAGTAGCACTTGTAGCAATCCGTACCGCTTCGAAAAATAGATATAGAGGCTCTTATTGTGTATCCATATTTTACGAATCGGAGATTTATTTACGGTACTCCCCAGGGCGTGAATTACCGATAGTCCCGGATGTAAATAGGTGTAAAGACCTTTGTCGTAAAGCCTTTTGGATAGATCAACATCTTCGGCAAACATAAAATAATCCGGAGAGAACCCGCCGATTTGCAAGAAGAGTTTTCGATCTACTATAATAGCCGCCGCTCGTGCCCAATCTACTTTCAACACCTTTGAATAATCTTCGTTCTGATACATGTAGTTTGATGTGAAATCATTTTTTCTGTCGATTTTTGTCAGCAATGAATTCCTTCCGAAAAATTGATTTAAAATTGTAGGGAATTTTCTTGCCGAATATTGCAAAGACATATCCTTATTGTAAAGAACGGGAGCTACAATACCGCAATTCTCTGTTTTCTTGTAAAAAGAGAGTAAAGATTTGATTGTACCTTTATAATATTTCGTGTCAGGATTAAGAAAAAACAGATATTTACCTTTTGCTTGTTCGGCAGCCCTATTGCATCCCTGTCCAAACCCCACATTCTTATTCAATTGAAGAAATATAATGTTATTTGCTATCGTAATGTTTTGCAGGTTCCCAAATTCTTTAATATTGTTGGAATTGTCCGCTATTATGATCTCATATCTCAAACGTGACAGAGGTTTTATAAAAGACAACAATGATTTCTCAATTTCTTGAGAACTGAAATAGTTCACATAGATTATAGAAACATCAATCATATTTTTCTAAGCATGTGCTGGAATCTGAGAATCCAGACACTCCAGAACGCTTCCCAAACAATTCCTTTGTTCATCTTTGATTTACCCCGCACTCTATCGGTAAAGATTATGGGAATTTCAACGATCTTGGCTTTTCTGTAGTAAAGTTTTGAAGTTATCTCTATCTGAAATGAATACCCGTCCGACTTGATGTCGTTCAAATTTAGTCCTTTTAATTTACTCACCCGATAGCATTTAAATCCTCCGGTCAGATCGTTGACGGGAACGCCTGTTACGACCTTGGCGTATATGTTGGCAAAATAGCTGAGAAGCAGGCGAGATATAGGCCAATTGATCACGCTGACTCCTTCTATGTATCGCGAACCGATAACAATATCATACCCCTCTTTGATTTTTGATAAGAAGCGAGGGATATCGGAAGGGTTGTGGGAAAAATCGGCATCCATCTCGAAAATAAAACCGAAATTGTGCTTAATTGCATATTTGAAACCCGCAACGTATGCTGTCCCGAGCCCCATCTTGCTGGGGCGTTCGAGAATATGAATTCTTTTGTTCTTTTTCATCATTCTCTTTACGATATTTGCTGTGCCGTCAGGAGAATTATCATCCACTATAAGGATATTCAATGATTTATGTTGTTTTAAGGTTTTTTCTATAATATTTCTTATATTTTCCTTTTCATTGTATGTCGGTATAATTATAATAATATTCATAACAATCTCCTTAAAATAAGTATATATAAAATAAAAATATGTGTCAACCATTTGTTTTTAATTATGTCAGCCGGCTCAAAATAAATTGTTCGTTATGTGTTGACACGGAAAATAAATATGGTATTATCGGGGCATGAAAAATGCCTTATTAAGAAAGCACGTTTCGGATTATATCGGTATAACGTTCGGTGCTTTGTTGTACGGATTGGGATATGCATGGTTTTTAATCCCTTTTAAAATCGCCCCGGGAGGCGTAGGAGGGTTATCGCAAATTCTGTATTTTAAACTTCATATTCCTGCCGGTACTTCCATGTTACTGCTCAATATCCCTCTTTTTGTTATAGGAATAAAATATCTGGGTAAATCTTTCGGCATAAAAACATTGTATGCCATTGTACTGGGATCTATTTTTACCGACCTTTTCGCGATTAGTAATTTGATAAAATGGGGGATTTTGACCGATGTCATAGAGAAGTATCATGCGGTAACGGGGGTTTACGCCATGACGGATAATATTCTATTGGCATCATTTGCAGGTTCTGTAATTCTCGGTGCGGGAATCGGTATAATATTCAGATTCAGAGGTTCCACAGGCGGAACGGATATTCCGGTTGCAATAATGAGGAAAAAACTCGGTTTTTCCGCTGTTTCGGGATATTTTCTTGTAGAAACTTCAATAATACTTACAATTAGCCTTGTTTTTCGTGAACCCAATATATTGATTTTGGCATACCTTAACCTTTTTATCTCCTCTAAGATATGTGATATGGTGCTGGAAGGATTGCCCTATGTAAAAGGGGTTTATATAGTTACGGATTCAAAATACGAAACGGAAATAAAAGACAAAATATTAAAGCAACTCAGCAGAGGAGTAACGGTTTTTAAAGCTGAAGGTGGTTTTACCGGAGTTCCGAGGAACGTACTGTTTTGTGTCATCAACAGACGGGAAATAGGAAAATTGAAGGATATTGTTAAGGGAACCGACAGAAATTCTTTCCTAATAATTAATGATGTTTACGATGTAATAGGAACAGGGTTCAGAAGCAGGATAGAGCAATAAAACAATAGTAAAGATTGTCAAATTATAAAATTAATGATATTATATATAATATGAAGAAATATATATTTGCGATTATAATACTTGTGGTGATGTTGCTTGTTTGTGTGGTTAATTTCCCGAATGTTAATGAAATATTAAATGAGAATTTTTTTGTTATAGTATTTTTATTCTCGATAGCCCACTTTCTAAAGCTTAATGTAACCTCAAAAATTACAGTTGTAGGTGATATAGGTGCTTATTTGATGGCAATTTTCACACTTTCATTCCGAGCCGCATTGCTGTCAATATTTTTATTTTCTTTAATAAGTTTTATATCCGACTCGAAAATTTATTTCAGAAAAAAACAAGTGGCCGATTTTTCCCACCTTTTAAAAGGGCTAACCATTCTATACATTATTTACATAGCCATATATGTATTGAATGAAAAAATGGCAATATCTAATCTTGCACTAAAGTACGTCCTGATATTTTTAATCAGTGAAATGTTTATAGCTATTCCCTATGTTATTCAAACCGTTTTAATGGCGAAAGCTCCCGGAATGGAGATTAAAGAAGATTTAAAATACTGCCTGTTGGTCGATTTGTTCTTTGCCACTTTTTTCTTTCCCTTTATCTATTTTTACAAAATTAATAACTATGAAATCTATAATTTATATTTGATTAATGTGATTATATTCTATTTCATCATCTATTATCTTGTAAAAGACATGTGGATTCATATCGATTACCTTTTATCTCTCATACGTCTTCAAGAATTCGCAAACTTTCTTTCAAATAAAAAAGAACGTATAGATATGTTTCCCGAGATTAAAAAATTTGTTGGCAATTTCTTACAAGGCAAAACCATAAAGATTATTCCTGTTAACACTTTCATTCCCCCCAAAGAAGATAAGAACGTATGGAATCTGGAGATTGAAGGGGAATATCTTTCAAAACTGTTTATCGGGGAACCGTCGGGAGGGGAGATTGATATTTATTCCGGGACAAAGATAGTAGAGAGAGAACAAATATTAATTGGCCTTTTGATTAAACAAGTTGAGACCATAACGAGACACAAAATAGTAAATGATAGAGTTCGACACGATTTTTTTGCCATTTTGGAATCATTGATAGATCTAATCGAAGCAAAAGATCCATATAGTGCGGGACATTCCAAAAGAGTTTCATATTATGCTGAAAAAATAGCTGAAGTTGTTAGCCCCGAAAATAAAACGAGAGTGCGATTATCGGCTCTACTGCATGATATAGGTAAATTAAAAATCCCCAAAGAGATTCTTGTGAAAAGGGGAAAACTAACGGTGCATGAATATGAACTCATAAAAATGCATCCGGTGTATGGATTCGAAATGCTTATAAATCTTAAAGGATTGGACGATATTCTTGACGGTGTATTGTATCATCACGAACGTTTAGACGGGTCAGGGTATCCTTATGGTGTTACCGGGGCAAGTATTCCCGCTATAGCCAGAATTATTAATGTTGCAGATATGTATGATGCCATGACTTCCGACAGACCCTACAGAAAGAGGATGACCGATGAACAATGTTTTTCGATTTTGGAAGAAGAGGGGAGAAATAACAAAATTGATCTTGAAATTGTAAAGGTTTTAAAGAATATTATTAAAGAGAGGAAAAATGAAAAGCTTTAAAACCAATTATCCTAAGAGATTTGTTATTTTTTCGATTCTATATTTTATTTCATTTTCTATTTTTATCGGTGTTAATGGTTTTAAACCGGTTAACCTTGGTATTAAATTGTTAATAGTGACGGTTCTATTCATTTATTTTAATTATATCGATTTGAGAATTTCAAAGGGTTTTCGCCTTTCATTCAATTTACCTGTTATGTTTTATATTTTTTTTCTTTATCCGCCCAGATTTATAATACCTTATAGTTTTATCTTACTATTCATTATATTTTTTGTCAAAAAAGTAATTCGGACAAAAAATTGGGCTGATGCCTTTATAATTGCTTTTTTCACTTCTTCTCTCTGGGAATCTTATGTTCTGATAGGGGTTTTTGTCTTTCGCTCAATATTTCCGAATCAATTTCTGCATATAGGGGTTATACAAGGAATAGCAATCGTATCTGCATATTTTTTAATGACATTCTTTGATTTTATTTCTTTTTGGTTTACGAACAACATACTTTTAAAAAATCGCTTTTCGAAAAAAGACATCGTGGTAGGTTTATATGCAAGTCTATCGGATTTAATATTACTCTTGTTATTTCTCCCTTTGTATATTATGACTGCGAATAATATGAATACTATGGCTTTGTTTTATATTGTATCTATTTATGTACTAATTAGAATATTCTACAAAATATTGAGTGTGAGGTTGGATATTCTTGTATATGCGGATCTTTTAAAGAAGTTAAACAACCTTAAATACGATATAGACGATTATCAAAGTATTGAAAAATCCGTGACCGAGTATTTGGAATATATTAAACCTAACATTATGCTTGAAAACATATATTATTATCGTAAGACCAATGAGGATATATTAGAAATTACACCTGATGACAAAAAGATATTTAAGTACCTTTTGCCTGAGATACACGCAAAAATAAAAAAACATACGACTTTTTCGGAAATAAAAAAGGGAGAAATAAAGCATTTCTCTTTCAGAATAATGTATTTCTCAAAATTCGACACTAAAGAGGAGATCTCCGGTATGCTTGTTTCACTTATCGAGAATAAAACTTCACCATATCTTTTGAATTACCTTAAGATAGTGTTCAATAGATTTAATGCTATTCTCGATCTGCATCTGGACAGTGAGGAAAGCAGGAATCTGTTAAAGAGTATTATATCGATTCTGGTTTCCACTATAGAGGGAAGCAGTAAAGATGCTGTTACACATTCAAAGAGAGTGGCTATTATTGCGAGTAGCATTGCCGAGAAATTGGGATATCCAAAGGGAAAAACGGATTTATTCAAATATGCCGGATTACTTCATGATATAGGTATTGTTTCATACTCAAGATCCATTTATGCAAAAAAGAACCAGAACGAATTAACCGATAAAGAGTGGAATATGATAAGAAATCATCCTATAGTTGGATATAATGTTTTAAAGAATATAAAATCTCTCGGCGATGTCCCTCTATGGATATTAGAACACCACGAGCGTTATGATGGTACCGGGTTTCCTAATGGAAAAAAGGGAAAGGAAATATCGGAAGGTGGAATGATATTAAATTTGGCAAATGTGTTTGATAGTTTTCTTTTTGGTAAACCGTATATGAAAAAAGTTCCGGTAAGCATGGCTGTAAAATATATAATTAAAGGAAAAGGAACGCTATTTGATCCCGATTTAATAGATAAAGTCCAACTTTATTTGGAAGAAATAGCCAATAAGTCGATAAAAAATACGGAGTATTGATTGCTAAAATTGAAAAGGGGAAAATATAATTCAATTTAATTCATAAAAAATATTGACAAAAGTGAAAAAAAATCGTATAAATTAGATATGAGGAAAGACAAATTGAGATTCTGGACAATTAGAGTTCAGGATGCTGGCAGTTTTAGAAGCCTGTTTAATATCTCGATAAATGGTGGACACCTGAAGATATATGCAAAAATTGTATCCGTGTTTTTAATCTTGTTCATCTCGGCTCTTTTTTTATCCGCTTTTAACAGAATACATCTAAATGATTATTATAAATTGGTGGCGGCAAGAGACAGCCTGGTTGCTAATATAAACGTTATCAATAAAAATGTAACCGATATCTATAGAACTGCCGGGATTATTGATAGCATTGATAAAGTATGCAGGATGGTGGGAGAACTTAAACCCATACCGGATGGTGAGAGAGAGATGGGTATTGGTGGCCCTGTAATGCCAGGTCAGATAGACAGAGATATTATAGATTCATACTCGGGCAAAGCGATTTCTTCCGTTGAGGAAAAGTTGTCTCAGTTGGAGAGAAAATTACAACTCGATAATAATTCGCTTTCTTCGATAAAAAATGTGCTGTCTTTGAGAAGGGATGTCATTAACAGGACGCCTTCCATTCTTCCCACTTGCGGTAGAATTACATCCGGTTTCGGATGGAGGATGCATCCCATTTTACTGAAAAAGGAATTTCACAGAGGGCTTGATATTGCCAATAAAAGTGGTACTCCCGTTAGATCCACCGCTAACGGAGTTGTTACTGTCGCATTTACAGGTAATTATTTCGGATATGGTAATTTTATCAAAATTAACCACGGATATGGTTATGAAACGCGGTACGGACACCTCAAGAGGATTTTGGTCCACAGGGGAGAATTTGTCAGAAAAGGGCAGATTATAGGTTTGATGGGAGATAGCGGTCTCTCAACCGGAACACACCTGCACTATGAGATAAGGGTTTTGGGTAAAGCCGTAAATCCTTTGAATTATATTCTCGGCTCATAACAATGTTTTCTCAAATTAAAAATACGGATCTTATTTTGGCTCCCATGGCAGGCATAACGGATATGCCTTTTCGCAAAATATGCGGCAGGTTTGGCGCTGATATTACTGTAACAGAAATGGTAAGTGCCAGAGGTTTAGTTGAAGGTTCGGAAAAGAGTTTCAGGCTTTTGTATATAGATGAAGATGAAAAACGTACGGGAATACAGATTTTCGGTAACGATCCTCAAGTAATGGCAAAAGCAGCTAAAATTGTTTCACGATATAGACCCGAATTTATTGATATCAATGCGGGATGTCCGGCAAAAAAGGTTGTAAAGAACGGTTCCGGCGGAGGACTTTTGAGCGACCTTGACAATTTTGAGAATGTCTTAAAAGCGGTAGTGGAAAATAGCGGAGTTCCCGTAACATGTAAGACACGTATAGGGTTCGCCGATGATTATAGTGATGAAATAATTGATGTTATTTATGAGGCAGGAATTAGAAAAATTGCTATTCATGGCAGAACGGTAAAGATGGGTTTCAAAGGCGTAGCAAACTATGATTGGTGTAAATATATTGATAAATTCCCCGATGTGAAATTTGTGTTAAACGGTGACATTGATTCATCCCAAAGGGCAATGGAGCTAATTGAACGATATCCCGAGTCTAATATTATGATAGGTAGAGGAGCTCTGGGAAATCCCTTCATTTTCGAAAAAATCAAAAAAGCAATGAGAGGAGAGCCCGCCAGTGATTTATCGTATGAAATTTGGTTCGACACTATAAAGGAACATTATGATTTGATGTTGAAATATTACGGGGATTACGGTTTGATTCTGATGAGAAAGCATGTGGGGTGGTATTTGAATGGGATGCACGATTCCAAAAGAATAAAGGATTTTATTTTCAGATCGAATAATTACGAAGAAATTATAGAGGTTTTAAGGCAGTATGATAGAGATTAAAAACATCACTTTTGCCTATGAAAAAGATACGATTTTAGAAGAACTGAATTTGTCAATCGAAAACCGAGAAAGTGTGGTGATTCTTGGCGATAACGGTAGCGGAAAAACTACATTATGTAATATTATTGCAGGGATTTATCCCGTAAAAAATGGTACGGTGGTAATTGACGGGAAGAGTACCCTCTATTGGCGAAAAAATAAAATTCCCAAGGTGGGTATATTGTTCCAAAATCCAGATAACCAGTTTATAAGATACAGAGTAATTGATGAAATAGAACTGACCTTTAAATATATAACAAAAACAAGGACGATGTTTAATACACCTTATGATGTTATTAGGTATTTTAAATTAGAGGATATAAAAAACAGATTGATAAACACCCTTTCAGGCGGGGAAAAACAGAAACTCGCCCTTGCGTGTATTTTATCGTACGAGCCGGAATATCTGATTCTTGATGAACCTTTTGCTCATCTCGACCCTGTTAATGAGCATATAATAAGAGAAATATTAAGAGAATTTAGAGAGAAACTTACCGTTATAGAGGTCAGCCAAAAAGAATCCGATTTCATATTTAACAGGTATATTTATCTGTCAGCCGGAAAGATTGTTTTCGACGGAGATTACAAGAAATTTGCCGAATTCCGTCCCAATTCCTTTGATATGAGTTATACGATTAATTGGTTGAAAACCAAAGGGATCGATATTCCTCGGGAGTTACGGTCGAAGACGGAAATTGAAAAATATATCGAGGAAAATTATGTTAAACATTGAAAACGTATCCTTTGAGACTAACGGTAGGAAAATATTGGATCGTGTTTCCTTGAATGTGAAAAAAGGGGAAGTCAGAGGATTGTTGGGACCTAACGGATCGGGAAAAACAACACTGTTGGATTTGATATCGGGTGTAAAAAAGCCTTCGGGAGGAAACATTACTGTTGATGGCGAGATAGGTTATCTTTTCCAATTTCCGGAAAGAAACATATTTGCAGAGAACGTTTTTGACGAAATAGCATTTTGGGCGAGAAACCTGAAGATGTCGGACATTGATGAGAGAGTTAAAATGGTAATGAATTCGGTCAAGCTCGACTTTGCTAAATTTTATAAAAAAAGTCCGTTTCTACTTTCTTACGGAGAAAAAAGAAAGGTATCCATTGCCTCGATTCTTATAGGTGAACCTGCCGTGATACTTTTGGACGAACCCGATGCGGGACTGTCAATCGGAAGCATAGATTATTTAGTATCTACAATCAAAGAATACAGAGAAAAAGGGTTATCTTTTTTGGTTGTAAGCCATAATTTGTTTTTTTTATCCGAAATTACCGATAAAATCGATATTTTATTGAAGGGTAAGATTGAGTTTGAGGGGCGATTTGAGCAGTGTTGCAAGCTATGCGCGGAATTGCATTATAGAATCCCTTTTAAGTGTGAGCTTATTTTAAAATTCCCCAAAATGATACTGTAATTCGAGGGGTCTTGACATCCGATTATAGAAGTTGTATAATTAAACTTGGTTATAAAAAGACTTAAAAGAAAAACAAAAAAAGTGCTTGACAAGAATTCGAATATTTGATATAACCTAAATCGCTTTTATAAGTTCTTTGAAAATTGCATAAGATGAAGAGGATAAGATAATTGATCAAGCTACTAAGGGCATACAGTGGATGCCTTGGCATAGGTAGGCGATGAAGGACGTGGCTGGCTGCGATAAGCTTCGGGGAGTCGTTAAGCAGACTTAGATCCGGAGATTTCCGAATGGGGCAACCCGGCAGAGGTAATGCTCTGTCATTGTCAGATGAATATATATTCTGACAAGGTGAACCCGGGGAACTGAAACATCTAAGTACCCGGAGGAAGAGAAAACAAAATGTGATTTCCCAAGTAGTGGTGAGCGAACGGGAAAAAGCCTAAACCAGACCATGTGTAAACCTGCACGCGTTGCATGGTTGGGGTTGTGGGAATAGCCTTGCTCTCAGTGCAGACGAGGGCGAGAAGTTACAAAATTTTATCTTAGCAGAATAAATTCGAATACTTAACCATAGAGGGTGATAGTCTCGTATGCGAAAAGGTAAAATCTTCTTGGCTGTTTCCCAAGTACCACGGAGCACGTGAAATTCTGTGGGAATCTGGGAGGACCATCTCCTAAGGCTAAATACTAACCTATGACCGATAGTGAACTAGTACCGTGAGGGAAAGGTGAAAAGTACCCCTAACGGGGAGTGAAATAGAACTGAAACTGTATGTCTACAATCAGTAGAAGAGGTGTCAGGAGCTTCGGTTCCGAAACAT
>JAACEC010000090.1 GCA_011682715.1 Pseudomonadota bacterium | reverse complement strand
CTGTTCCTGTTTCTTCTCGTTCTCTACCCCTTGACCGCATCAAGTATGAGCGATTACAAGAAAGCGGAATTGTACATCTCTCAAAATAAAGTGAACGAAGCCGTTAAAGTACTTACAAATCTCTATAAAACATCACGAGATACTGCCGTTTTACCCGGAGTAATACTTCATCTTGCCGACCTCACATCCGACGCGGAACTTTCTGCAAAGTACTACAAGGAACTTTACAAGAAATTTCCAAAGAGAAAGGAAGCAACACTGGCACTTATAAGATTGGGGCAATACTACTATGCCATGGAAGCCTACAAGATGGCGATTTCCTATTTTTCCAAGGCCTTTAATCGCCCCCTTTCCAATTTTGCGAGACAAAAGGTTCAGTACTGGCTCGGAAAATCATTTGCAATGATAGATATGGCAGATTCCGCAAGAATCTATTTTTCTCTTGTTGTAAATAAAGATACCCTTTCTCCCTATTATAAGCTTTCGAAAACATCTCTTGAAAAACTCTCTCAGGGCAAAACCGAAAACAGAAACATCCCTATTGAAACGGCTAAAGATACATCGGAAAAATACGGAATACAGATCGGTGTATTTTCAAACAAATCCAATGCAAATAAATTAGAAGAAAAATATAAATCGAAAGGCTATAACGTATTCATCTTTACGACTTCTCCGGGTGGAAATACGAGATACAAAGTTATTATCGGCAAATTTAACGATAAAAGTGATGCCGAAGATTATATCAAAATATTTAGAAAAGCCGAGGGAATTTCCGGTTGGATCACGAAGATTAGCGATTAATGACAGATAAAAAGGCGAATATCACTCCATTAATAAAACAATACATGGAAATTAAGAGAAAGCACAAGGATGCTATTCTTTTGTTTAGAATGGGAGAATTTTACGAAACTTTTTTCGAAGATGCAAATATAACGTCAAAGGTCTTAAATATCGTTTTAACGAAACGTTCAACGGAAAAAAACAAAGAAACAGCTCCTCCTCTGGCTGGTTTCCCGGTAAAAGCAAAAGACATTTATATATCAAAACTCGTAAAAGCCGGCTATAAAGTGGCAATATGCGAACAACTCGAGGATCCGAAACTCGCCAGGGGGATAGTAAAAAGAGGGGTTACGGAAATCATAACAAGTGGAACGATCCTCGATGATACGCTCCTGAAAGAGAAGGAATATAACTATTTGATGTCCGTTTACAAAGGAGATAATGCCTTTTATATAGCCTACATCGACATTTCCATTGCCATTTTAAATGTTACAAAAACGGGCAACGATTCTCTCCCCGGTGAAATTGACCGTATAAGCCCTGTTGAAATCATTTATCCGGACAGCATGGATTTTGAAAATGAGGTTTCAAAATCCTATACATCCATCGTTTTTAATAGGGAATTTGCCGAAAAGGAGTTATGCGAGTACTTTGGAGTGGCAAATCTCGACGGTTTCGGTTTAAAAGATCCCGGATATATCTCAGTTTGCGGCGGATTGCTCTCTTATCTTAAAGAGATCAAGATGGATACATTGCCAAAAATAGAATCGATAAATTTAATCAACACCTCCAACTTCGCCATTCTCGATAAAAAAACTATGGATACCCTCGATATATTACCCGGTACGGAAACGGGAAAACCTTCACTCCTCAAAATTATAGATTATACCGTTACGACTATGGGAGCGCGCAAATTGCGTGAGTGGTTAACTTTTCCTCTTGTCGATAAAAACAAAATATACGAGAGGCAAGAATCCGTCGAGGAACTTGCGGACAACAATCGTACATTGGAGGAGTTAACATCAAAGCTGAAAAACATTTCCGACATTGAGCGGTTAAATTCAAAGACCACCAACGGTAGGATACACCCTTTACAACTGATTGCCTTTAAGAACAGTTTGAAAATCATAAAATCAATTCGTGATGAGATTGTTTTCAACGCTCCCCTTTTAAAAAAGCTAAAGGCTCAACTGCAATTCGATTATAGTATAGTCGATATTATCGAAAAGCGGATGGATGATACAGATACTTCAGAATACGGAGGGTTTATAAAACCGGGCTTTAATGAGGAACTCGACCGTCTGAGAGACATTGCCTTTAACGGGAAAAATTGGATTGCCAATTACCAAAACGAAGAAAGGGAAAGAACGGGAATACCGAATCTCAAGATAAAATACAATAATATTTTCGGTTATTTTATTGAAATAAGCAAATCATACACAGGGAAAGTTCCGGAGAATTACATTAGAAAACAGACGCTCGTAAACAGTGAACGGTACTACACGGAAAAATTGAAGAAATTCGAATCGGAAGTGCTAAGTGCCGAAGATCGTGCGGGAAAACTAGAGGACGAACTCTATTCCGAGCTCCTGAAAGCACTCAACGCTTATTCAAACGCTGTCGTACGAGTGGCAACGGCAATTTCGGAAATGGACTGTATTTGTTCTCTTTCAAAGTATGCACTTTCCACACACACGGTAAGACCTAAATTATCCGAAAAAAGTTGTATCTATGTTAAAAACGGGAGACATCCCATTGTCGAGAAATATACCGAATCGTTTGTCCCCAATGATATTCATATCGATTCGGATGAGAGAATCATGCTTCTCACAGGTCCCAATATGGCTGGAAAATCTACATATCTCAGAGAGATGGGCTTAATTGCCATTCTGGCACAGATCGGTTCCTTCGTTCCCGCCGACGAAATCGAAATCGGCATATTTGACAGGATTTTGACAAGAATTGGCGCCAGTGACGACCTCTCAAAAGGGGTTAGCACATTCCTTGCCGAGATGGTTGAAACGGCATTTATTCTCCATACCGCCACATCAAAATCTCTCGTCCTGCTTGACGAAATCGGACGAGGTACCAGCACGTACGACGGTATGAGTATCGCTTGGGCGACAATCGAATATATACATAACAATCCCAGGAAAAATCCGTTAACCGTTTTTGCAACACACTACCACGAATTGACTCGATTGGAGAACTACCTTCCCCATCTCAGAAACTACTGCCTTTCGGTAAAGGAATGGCAGGACAAGGTAATTTTCCTCAGGAAAGTTGTAAGAGGGAAAAGCGACCGTAGCTACGGTATATATGTCGCCAAATTAGCGGGTATTCCCGAGAATGTTATAAAAAGGAGCAATGAAATCCTTGAAATGCTCGAGGAAGAAGGGAAAATCACATTCCGCAAATTGGGACATAAAAAAGATACGGCTTATCAGATGGGACTTTTCGATAAACGCTCACACATAATTTCTATGATAAAGTCCATCAATATTAACTCAATGACTCCCGTAGAATCGTTAAATTTTCTAAATAAATTAATTAAAGAAATAGAAGATCTTAATTGATTCTGTTGTGCAAATAGAACATCTGCGTCATCGTTTCTGCAAGCAAAATCGTATAGATTAAAACAAACATATATAATACGAATAAAAACGGGTAAAGGGCGTGAACTACAATTGAAACGGAAACAAGTCCCATTCCCGCAATTGAAAGAACAAATGTTATAAACACGACAATTACGGTAAAGACAAGGTAATTCATAAGCACTTTGAATGATTTTACTATCGTAAAAATCTTCTTCATTGCAACCTTAACGGAACAATTTTCCACAATCACAATGGCGGGCAAAAAGAAATATAAGAAAGCACTAATTATATAAACGAGAACCAATATTCCCATTATAAATGTAAAGACGATTATCTGGAGAGAATATCTGAAAATCGGTACCATGTTTGCCATTATTTTCGATATAAAAAGGGACAGGTCATTCAAAGCGAAATTAAATAAAAATGTAACGAAAAAGAGCAGAATAAACCATATGGCCATTTGAAAAAATCGTTTTAGAAAAACATTCCCCACGAAAAGATACGCCTTAATGCTGAATTTTCTTTTTTCGTTGATCAATGAGTCCAGGAGGATAAATCTGTTTCCCGCATCCATAAAAAGGAATATGGAGAGAAGTAATGTGAGTGCCAATGAGACTGCAACAATAAATTTGATAAGCCCAGTACTCCCCATGGCATAAAGGTTGTTTCTCATTATTTCCAGCACATCAAATGGATTAATCTGTAGAGAAGTTTTATCTATCCCTACGAGAAGCGGAGAAATCGTTATATTCATAACAATGGAAGCAACCATAAAATACAAATAGTAGATCATGCTTAATGGGAACAGTTTTAACATGGAAACTTTAAAGGATTTATCTAAATAATCCCGAATATTCATTTACCCTGCTTGGCTTTTTTGGGAAACAAAAACAATTTCGGATTTAATTTATCGTTTATTCTCTGTTTTGAAAATCGGAATTTCAGTGTCTGCTCCTTTGTGAAAATATTCATAAATTTTATAGGTGAATTTTTATTTATCGTTATACTATCCAGAGGAATCGTAGAATCCTTTGGAGTAATAGAAAGCGTACCATTATCCTCATTGATATTGAATAGACTATCCGTGTTGAATAGTATATTGGAAGGAATTAACCACGAATTTTCTTTCGGGATCAAGGAATATGTCGTTTGCTT